>JASFSB010000443.1:0-3000 GCA_050114615.1 Gammaproteobacteria bacterium | reverse complement strand
GACTGAAGAGATCATCGAGATTGGCGGCCTTCTTGACGCCGGCGGACAGTTGCCACGCCCGCTGGACAGTAATGGACGGATCGTAACCAATCACCTTCATGCCCAGACTCAGCGCGGCGTTGGCCACTTCGACGCCGATGGCGCCGAGCCCCACGACACCGAGCGTCCGACCGGGCAGCTCGAAGCCGACGAATCGCTTCTTCCCCTTTTCAACCGCTTCGGCCAGCTCGGCATCGCTGCCCTCCAACTCGCGCACGTAGCGCGCGGCGCCCTCGAGGTTGCGTGCGGCCATCAGCATTCCGGCCAGCACGAGCTCTTTGACGGCATTTGCATTGGCGCCGGGCGCGTTAAAGACAGGAATGCCGCGCCTGGCAAGTTCCGCAACGGGAATATTGTTCGTTCCCGCGCCTGCCCGGGCGACAGCCAGCACGGACTGCGGAATCTCCATCTCGTGCATGTTGAACGAACGCACCAGATATCCGTCCGGATTCTGCATTTCTGATGCCACTTCGTAGCGCGCACGCGGCAACCGCCGCAGCCCTTCGACGGCTATATTATTCAGCGTGCGGATTCTGAACAGCGCTCCGGCCACGGGATTACGCCCTGCGTTGTTCGAAATCGGCCATGAATGCGATCAACGCATCGATGGCGGCAGGCGGCACGGCATTGTAAATACTGGCACGCATGCCCCCGACTGCTCGATGGCCCTTGAGGTTCATCAGCCCGGCGTCTGCTGCTTCCGCGAGAAACGGTGCGTTCATTGCTTCATCAGCCAGCGTGAAAGGCACATTCATCCGGGACCGCGAAGCAGGCTCGACCGGGTTGGCATAGAAATCTGACTCATCGATGTATCGATATAGCTTTTCCGACTTCGCTTTGTTGATGCGCTCGATCGCCGCGAGGCCACCCTGATCGAGCAGCCATTCGAATACCAGTCCCGCCAGATACCACGCGAATGTCGGCGGGGTATTCCACATCGAGTCGGTATCGGACATCGTCTTGTAATCGATGACTCCGGGCGTTTCGGTGCGCGCATGCCCGATCAGATCCTCGCGAACGATCAACACGCCCAGGCCGGCCGGTCCGATGTTCTTCTGAGCGCCCGCGTAAATCAGACTGAAGCGACTGACATCGAGCGGCCTGGAAAGAATAGAGGACGAGAAATCGGCAACGAGCGGCACCGATTCGATATCCGGAATGCTCTGATATTCGACGCCGTGGATAGTCTCGTTCGGCGTGTAATGCACGTACTTCGGCGCATCGCTCAACTGCCAGGCGCTCGCGGGAATTGCCTGGGTGTAGCCGGTCGTTGCGGCGTCGGCTGCGATATGCACGCTGCAATAGCGCTTTGCCTCACTGACGGCTTTCTTTCCCCAGTTACCGGTAAGGACGTAATCGACCGTATCGCCGGAACGCGTCAGATTGAGCGGTATCGACGCAAACTGCAGCGTTGCACCGCCGGCCAGAAACAGGACTTTGTAGTTTTCCGGAATCGCCAGCAGCTTGCGCAGATTGGCTTCGGCCTGTGCCGCACAGTCGATGAAGTCTGCGCCACGGTGGCTGACTTCCATTACAGACATGCCGGTTCCGCGCCAGTCGAGCAGCTCCTGCTGCGCACGCTCGAGCACGGGTGTCGGCAGTGCAGCAGGGCCGGCACTGAAATTGAATACGCGTTCCTTCGGCATTGCTATCCTTCCGTAGACTCGTCGTTCTGTACTTCCTCGTCTTCGGGACCACCAAGCGCTTCAACACGTTCGATGCCCACGAGGCGGTCGTCATTGTCGAGCCGAATCAGCCTCACGCCCTGTGTGTTGCGCCCCATGACTGAAATATCGGCCACCGGCGTGCGAACCAGCGTGCCCGCCGAAGTAATCAGCATCAGTTCATCGTCGTTGCCGACCTGCAATGCGCCGACTACCGCGCCGTTGCGCCCCGCGGTCCGTATGGCGATCACTCCCTGCCCGCCGCGGCCCTGACGGGAGAACTCATCCACCGGCGTACGCTTGCCGTACCCGCGTTCCGTCGCAGTGACGATGTGCCCGTCCGAGAGAATATTCAGCGCGATGACCCAGTCGTCGGCGCCGCCGAGCCGCAACCCTCTGACACCCGTCGCTGTGCGGCCCATCGGCCGCACGTCGGATTCGGCAAAGCGAATCGCCTTCCCGGCACTGGAAAACAGCATGATGTCCTGCTCACCGTCGGTCAGCCGGGCACCGATCAGCTGATCGTCGTCGCGCAGCTCGAGCGCGATGATACCGTTCGTGCGCGGGCGGGAGAACGCGGTCAGCGGAGTCTTTTTGACAGTCCCGTTGCGCGTCGCAAAGAACACGAAGTGCTCATCGTCATATTCCTTGACTGCGAGCACTGTCGTAATACGTTCCTCGGGTTCGAGCGGCAACAGGTTCACAATCGGGCGACCACGCGAACCAAAACCGGCCTGCGGAATCTGGTAAACCTTAAGCCAGTAGACCTTACCGCGGCTGGAGAAGCACAGCAGCGTATCGTGCGAGTGCGCCACGAAGAGCTGATCGATGAAATCCTCGTCCTTCATTCGGGTCGCCGCACGGCCCCGCCCGCCGCGGCGCTGTGCCTGGTAATCCTCGACCGGCTGCGCCTTGGCGTAGCCGGCATGGGAGAGCGTCACGACGAGGGAGGCTTCCGGGATCAGATCCTCGATCGTCAGATCACTGAAATCCTCCACAATCTCCGTGCGCCGTTCGTCAGCGTACTGCTCACGGATCTCAGTGAGTTCGTCGCGTATGACGCCCTGCAAAACGTCCGGGTCGGACAAAATCTCGATAAAAGTCTTAATATCGTCGAGTAACTGACTGTATTCCTCCGATATTTTTTCCTGCTCGAGCCCGGTAAGACGATGCAGCCGGAGCTCGAGAATCGCCTGCGCCTGACGCGTCGACAGTCGGTAACCCGCGTCCGAGAGACCGAATTCCTCATGCAGATCCTCCGGTCGCGTGGCGGCGGCACCGGCTCGCTCCAGCATCG
>JASFSB010000442.1:0-3010 GCA_050114615.1 Gammaproteobacteria bacterium | reverse complement strand
CGTGCCGTCCTGAAGCGCCGTGCCGGCATGAAATACCTTAACGTCCGGATCGTCGATCTGCTCGAGCCCGGAAATCTTCTTGCCCTTCTCGTAACTGCCGGGATAACCGCGGCTCGCCATCACAACGCCAAGTGTCGGCTGACGATGCCATTCGGCGTGCATCTCGGGCAGTCGCCCGTCGAAAGCAGCCAGACAGAGCTCAACGAGGTCGGACTCGAGACGAAACATGATTGGCTGAGTTTCGGGATCCCCAAACCGGCAATTGAATTCGAGCACATTGGGCACGCCGTGCTCGTCGATCATCAGACCTGCATAGAGAAAGCCGCGATAGTGAATGCCTTCATCGGCGAGCGCATTCACCGTCGGGGACATGACATCGCGCATGATTCGTGCATGCATGTCGTCGTCCACGATCGGGGCGGGCGAATAGGCACCCATACCGCCTGTGTTCGGGCCGGTATCGCCGTCGTCGCGCGCCTTGTGGTCCTGGCTGCTCGCCATCGGCAGCACTTCGCGGCCGTCGACGATTGCAATGAAGCTCGCTTCTTCACCATGCAGGAATTCCTCGACGACGACTGAGGCGCCGGCTGCGCCGAATACGCCTGCATCGAGAATCTGCTCGAGCGCGTCGTCCGCGTCTGCGATCGTCTGCGCGATGATGACGCCCTTGCCGGCTGCGAGCCCGTCGGCTTTGACGACGATGGGCAGCGCGTGTTCGCGTACGAACTGCTTTGCCCCTGCCAGGTCGGTAAAGCTGCCATAGGCCGCGCTCGGGATATCATGCCGCGCAAGAAAGTCCTTGGTGAATTTCTTCGAACCTTCGAGTCGGGCTGCTGCGGCTTTCGGGCCGAAGCAACGCAGACCTGCCGCTTCGAATCGGTCGACGATGCCATCGACGAGCGGTTGCTCGGGACCGACGATCGTCAGGCCCGGCATTTCCGATTCCGCGAGGCTGAGCAGGCTGCCGATATCATTCGCGTCTACCGGTACATTACGGACGCCCGGTTCCCCGGCCGTACCGGCATTGCCGGGCGCAACGACGACTTCGTCGACGTGTTTCGACTGCGCGGCCTTCCATGCCAGTGCATGCTCGCGACCGCCGCTGCCGATGACGAGTACCTTCATCAGTGCCTGAAATGGCGCATGCCGGTGAGCAGCATCGCGATACCATGCTCGTCGGCAGCAGCAATCACTTCGGCTTCACGCATTCCGCCGCCCGGATGCACGATCGCTGCAATGCCGCGCTCGGCGGCCGCGTCGATCGCATCACGAAACGGAAAAAAGGCATCCGAGGCCATCACCGCACCCGCCAGGTCGAATCCTGCTTCGCCGGCTTTGTGCGCCGCAATGCGAGCGCTGTCAACGCGACTCATCTGGCCGGCGCCGATACCGAGCGTACGCAGATCCCGCGCGTAGACGATCGCATTGGACTTGACGAATTTCGCGACGGTCCAGGCGAAGCGCAGATCCCGGGTCTGGGACTCGCTCGGTTCGCGCGCCGCGACACTGCGCGGCTCGATGTCCGCCCAGGATCCGCAGTCGCGATCCTGCAGCAGCCAGCCGCCTTCGACGGACTTCAGTTCCTTCTCGCTGGCAACAGGCGTCAGCGCCCCGAGCGCCAGGACGCGGATATTCGGTTTATCGGCGAAAGCAGCCAATGCTGCAGCATCATATTCCGGCGCGATGATGACCTCGGCGAACTGCTGAGCCACGATGGTAGCGGCCGCCGCCCCGCTGAGCCTGCGATTAAACGCGATAATGCCGCCGAAAGCTGACGTCGAATCGCATTCGTAAGCGCCCAGATAAGCCGTTTCAGGATTCCCGGCAACGGCGACGCCGCACGGGTTTGCATGCTTGACGATTACGCAGGCGCACTCGGAAAAGGCTTTGACGCACTGAGTGGCGGCGTCGGCATCGGCGATGTTGTTGTACGAAAGCGCTTTGCCCTGGTGTTGTGTCGCGGTCGCGACAATGCCCGCGGCGGAGCTGTCGAACGTATACAACGCAGCACTTTGATGCGGGTTTTCGCCGTAGCGCATCCTTTGGCGCCGCGTGGCCGCAAGCACGACCGACTCCGGGTATTCGCCCGGATCGTCGTAGCGCGTGAGCCAGGTACTGATCGCCGCGTCGTACTCGGCGGTGTGCGCGAACGCCTTGCGCGCCAGCTCGCGGCGCAGATCCGGCGTCGTTTCGTCTGCGTCCAGCGCGTTCAGGACCCGAGGGTAATCTGCCGCGTCGACGACGACGGTGACGCGCGCGTGGTTCTTGGCGGCCGCGCGCAGCATGGCCGGTCCGCCGATGTCGATATTTTCGACTGCGTCTTCGTATGTGCACTCGGGTCGGGCAGTCACGCTGCGGAACGGGTAGAGATTGACCGCGAGCAGCTCGATGTATTCGATTCCGTGCCTGGCAGCAACGGCATCGTCGATGCCGGCGCGCGCGAGCAGGCCGCCATGGATTCCGGGGTGGAGCGTTTTGACGCGCCCGTCCATGATTTCGGGAAAACCCGTAACGTCAGCAACGTCAATGACGGTCAGTCCCGCGGCACGCAGCGCGGCAGCCGTACCGCCCGTCGACAACAGCTCGAAACCGCGCGCGGCGAGGCCTTTGGCGAATTCTGCGAGGCCGGACTTGTCCGATACGCTGAGCAGGGCGCGGCGTTTGCGCATTTCGTCGGCGATCAGAGGAGATTGTACGTCTGCAGACGCTTTCGCAGCGTGCCGCGGCTAAGGCCCAGAATTTCGGCAGCGGCGCTTTGGTTGCCATTCGTATAGTGAAGCGTCGCTTCCAGCAGCGGGCGCTCAACCTGCGCGAGAACGAATTGATGCAACTCACGCGGTTTGTGTCCATTCAGCGTATGGAAATAACCCCTGATTGCATCCTCAGCGTAGGCATGCAGCGGCTTGTTGCGAAGTGCGAGTTTGTCTTTGGCCGTTGTCTTCTTTTTTCCGGACTTTGCAGCTTTTTTTTTGCCGGTCTGCGCTTTCACTCATGCTTCCCCGTTGCATTC
>JASFSB010000441.1:0-3010 GCA_050114615.1 Gammaproteobacteria bacterium | reverse complement strand
TGAATCTGCGTCCGGCGCCGGCCAACACGGGCATCGTCTTTCGCCGACTCGATCTGCCGGAGCCGGTCGACATTCCGGCCAATGCGCTGAACGTCACGCAGACCGAACTCGGCACGACGCTCGAGGCTGACGGGGCGAAGGTTTCGACGGTCGAACATCTGCTCGCCGCGATGGCAGGCCTCGGTATCGACAATGCTTATGTCGATCTGACCGCCGCCGAAGTGCCGATAATGGACGGCAGTGCCGCGCCGTTCGTATTCCTGCTGCAGTCTGCCGGCATTACGGACCTGAGCGCGCCGAAACGATTCATTCGCATACTCGAGCCGGTCGAGGTGCGCGACGGGGACAAGTGGGCCCGGCTGACGCCGCACGATGGCTTCAGACTGAAATTTCAGATCGATTTCGATCATCCGGCGCTGCGCAAGCATCGTCAGGAAAGCGAGCTCGACTTCTCCGCCACGGCATTCCTGAAGGAAATCAGCCGCGCGCGGACCTTCGGGTTTCTCCGCGATCTCGAGAATCTGCGCTCGAAGGACCTGACGCTCGGTGGCAGTTTCGACAATGCCATCGTCATGGACGAATATCGCGTCCTCAACGAGGACGGGCTGCGCTTTGCGGACGAGTTCGTCCGGCACAAAATTCTCGACGCAGTCGGCGATCTTTATCTGCTGGGCTCGTGCCTGATCGGCGAGTTCTGTGCCTATAAGTCAGGCCATCAGCTCAATAACCTGCTGTTGCGCGAGCTGCTCGCGAAACCGGCCTCGCACGAGGCAGTGGCCTACGACGACTCGCATCGTTCTCCGGTGTCGTACCGGCTCGCATCCGGCTTCGCCGAGTAATTCGCCGCTCATCGCTCAGCGCCGCTTTGACCGGGCGGCGCCACGCGCACACGGACGTTGTCCGCGCCAAGTTCCGTTTGCCTGAAGCGCAGCCGGGCAGCCCAGGTGCCGGAGCGCACGCTCAGCACGAGCCGGCCGTCGTCGTCCCAGTGGGCGCCGACGAGCTCGCGGGCTTCCTCGGCCGGCAGCAGTGCGCGCACGGCGTCGGCGAGCGCGGATCTTTCGCGCGCGCCCGCCACGAGCCGCGCCAGTTCGCCGCGCCCCAGCCAGTCCTCGAGTGAACATAATCTGGAATTAGTCATAAGTGAGAACGGAGTCAGGGTTTTTGATTTAGATCCTTGAGTTTTAGGCATTTTCTCTGCATTCTGAGGACACGAAAAGGGCAAACCGTTCGAAAGGGCGGGACGCAAAGCCACCGATCTACCGGAGTGAATCCTACGATGGCGGGGTTACCGAATGTTGATAATTCGAAGTTACTCGTGCTTCTATGTGCAGCAGCGGCAGGCGACTTTCGGGTTGCGCCAAAGAATAACTATTAGCTGAGCGGATCCGGACTTCGACTTATGCAGATCATCCTTCTGTCGAAACAGCGCGGCCCTTTGTGGCAGCTCCGATTCGATAATCTTATCGTTCGATTGCTCGCAGTCTGCCTGACGCTCGGAGTGATGGGCGCCGTATTCTATGGCGGCTATACGACGGCATCGCGCTACGGCGTCGCCAATCCCAGCTCGGAAGTCGCCGGCTGGCGCGCAGATCTCGCCTCGCAGCGCAGCAGTCTGACGGCCACACGTGATGCGCTGCAGAAAAGCGTCGATGCACTGGCGCTGCGGCTTGGCCAGATGAACGCACACGTTATCCGCCTGGATGCGCTCGGCGAGCGACTGACTCAAATGGCCGGCCTCGACGACGGCGAATTCGATTTCTCTTCGGTGCCCCCGCTGGGCGGTCCGGAGGAGTTGCTGCCCGCGCCGGATTCCCTGCAGATCACCCATGTCGTCAATGCGCTCGACTCGCTCGATCAGCAGCTCAGCGATCGCGCCCAGCAACTCGACGTACTGGAAGACTTCCTGCTCAATCGAAAGCTCCAGGACGAGGTGCACCCGGAAGGCCGGCCCGTGACCGCCGGATATATTTCCTCCCGGTATGGCAATCGCACGGACCCGTTCACCGGCCGTGCCGCCTTCCACAAGGGCATCGACTTCGCCGGGCGCGAGGGTAACGATATCGTGGCCGTGGCGTCCGGTGTCGTCGTCTGGTCCGGACCGCGCTATGGCTACGGTGAGATGATCGAAATCAATCACGGCAACGGATATGCAACCCGTTACGCGCACAATTCGACGAATCTCGTCGCCGTCGGCGATACCGTCAAGCGCGGTCAGCGCATCGGGCACATGGGCGACACCGGCCGCGCAACCGGCGCGAATCTGCACTTCGAAGTGCTGAGAAACGGTCGCGCCGTCGATCCGCTGACATTTATCCAGTAGCACCTGCCTGCCGCTGCCAATAGCACGCCGGCAGCCCTTCCCGTGGCTCCTCGCCGGCGACTTGAGTTTCTGCTGCGCAATCCCCAGATCGCAGACATACCTCAGCGATCTGCGCCGCGCTGGTCCCTGTGTCTGCCTCGGTCATGCGGGAATGTCCGTTAAGATCTAAAATACGCGGCTTCTTGCCGCCATGGAGGCCCGCTTGGCCAATTTCCTCGGAAACGTGCTGACCCGTGTGTTCGGCAGCCGCAATCAGCGTCTGATCAGGCGTTACAACGTCGCCGTACGCGCCATCAATGCGCTCGAGGAGCAGATGGCCGCGCTCGATGACGCTGCCCTGAAGGCGAAAACCGGCGAATTGCGTGCGCAGTACGAGACCGCCGGCACGCTGGACAATGTGCTGGTCGAGGCATTTGCGGTCGTCCGCGAAGCAGCGAAACGAACGCTCGGCATGCGCCACTTCGACGTGCAGCTCATTGGCGGGCTCGTCCTGCACGAAGGCAAGATCGCGGAAATGCGCACCGGTGAAGGCAAGACGCTGGTTGCGACATTGCCGGCCTATCTCAATGCCATCGCCGGCACCGGCGTGCATATCGTCACAGTCAACGACTACCTGGCCCAGCGCGACGCGGACTGGATGAGCCCCGTCTACAACTTTCTCGGCTTGTCCGTCGGGGTGATTCGCGC
>JASFSB010000440.1:0-3012 GCA_050114615.1 Gammaproteobacteria bacterium | reverse complement strand
CATCGGTCAGGTACGCGAAGCACTGACCGCACGCTTTACGGTCGATGCATTCCCCGAAAGAACGTTCGTCGGTACCGTTTCTCAGGTTCGCAAAGCGGCCACGGTGACGAACAACGTCGTGACCTATAAAGTCATTATCGATGCCGACAACCCACGTCAGCAACTGCTCCCCGGCATGACCGCAAACGTCAATATCGTGCTCGGCGAGAAGGATGACGTCCTTCGCGTGAGCAACAGCGCGCTGCGCTTCACACCGCCTGGCGTTGAGCGGCAGGACGAAGGCGGATTCCAAAGCAATCTGGATGACCGGCTCGAGCGACTCACCGCCGAACTCGGGCTCGACAGCACTCAGCGACGCGCCGTCGAGAGCGCGCTGCGCGGCATGGAGGAAGCCATGGCAGAGATTCGAGCCGGTTCTCAGGGCAGCAGGTTTGCGGGTCCGGGCGGATTCGGCGCTCAGCGCGAGCGCATCCGTCAGATGCGCCAGAGCACGCAAAATCAGCTCGCTGGCGTGCTGTCACCGGAACAGCTCGCTGCCTTCGAGCAGCGTTTTGCCGGTCGCGGCGGCGGCGCACGCGATAGTGGCGCCAATATGCGACCGGGGCAGGTCTGGGTCGTGGACAATGGCGAACCGAAGCGCATCCGTGTACTCACAGGCTTGTCCGACGATCAATTCACGGAGATCGTTTCGGACGAGCTGAGCGACGGGGACGAAGTCATTGTCCGGCTCGCGCGCTGAACTGCAGACACTGATATGCAGACACCGGTCATCGAGGCTCACGGAATTCGCAAAGCCTATGCGATGGGTGACAACACCGTATGGGCACTGAAGGGCGTCGATGTGACGATCATGCCTGGGGAATTCGTCGCGGTGATGGGTCCTTCGGGTTCGGGCAAATCGACGTTCATGAACCTCGCCGGCTGCCTCGACCGACCAACGGATGGCCGACTCCTGCTCAACGGCGAAGACGTTTCCGCACTGGATGCCGAAGCACTGTCACGATTGCGCAATCGCTATCTCGGATTCGTTTTTCAGCAATTCAATCTGCTGCCCAGAACGGATGCCATCGAGAACGTCTGCCTGCCCCTGATCTATTCCGAAATACCCGAAAAGCAATGGCGCGAGCGCGCGCGCAACGCTCTGGCGCAGGTTGGGCTTGCCGATCGCATGGATCATCATCCCGCACAGCTGTCCGGTGGCCAGCAGCAGCGCGTCGCCATTGCACGCGCATTGGTCAACGATCCGATTCTGTTGCTGGCCGATGAACCAACCGGCGCGCTCGATACTCAAACGGGCGAAGAAATCATGGAACTGTTTCAGTCGCTGAATGAAGACGGCAAGACTGTTGTGCTCGTGACACATGAGCCCGAAATCGCGGACCATGCCAAGCGACGACTCGTCTTTCGGGACGGCGAGCTCGTCAGCGACGATGCGTCACAAACCTCTAATGCCTTAATCGAACGGGTGCCCGCCTGATGTCACTGACGCTGTTGAAAACCGCATTCACGGCGTTGCGCGTCAATCTGCTGCGCAGCATTCTGACGATGCTGGGCATCATCATCGGTGTATCAGCCGTAATCGTCATGGTCGCACTCGGCGCCGGCGCACAACGCGAGGTCGACGCTCAGATCGAATCCATGGGCGGAAACCTGTTTGTCCTGATGGGATCGTTCCGACGCATGGGCGGTGCAGCCACTGCAGCCGGCTCTATCCAGAGCCTGACGCTCGATCATGCTCAGATGCTCGAAGACGAGCTTTACAGCATCGAAATGGTGGCGCCCGAACAGGACACCAATGCCCAGATCGTCTACGGCAATATGAACTGGTCGACCGAAGTCGTCGGGACGGACAACCGCTACTTTTACGCACGAAACTGGGAAATCGACTCCGGCCGTGAATTTACACCGCAGGAAATCGCAGGCGGAGGCAAGGTCGTTCTGATTGGCGATACGCTGAAGCAGGAGCTCTTCGGCGGCGGCAATCCCATTGGCGAGACGATTCGCGTCAACCGACTCAACGCGACAGTAATCGGCACACTGAAACCCAAAGGGCAGGATCCCCGCGGCAGAGACCAGGACGATCTCATTCTGATGCCTTTGAGCACTGTCAAGAACCGGCTCGGCGGCAGAAACTTCGCCAACCCGGACGCCGTGGAACGCCTCTTTGTCAAGGCGTACGACGGTGAAAACCTCGACTACGTCGAAGAAGATATCGCCACGCTGATGCGCGACTCGATGCGTGTTCAGCCGGAAGCAGAAGATCCTTTCAGACTTCGCAATCTGTCGGAAATGATCGAGACCCGAGCTGCGACGCAGGCCATTTTCAACAGCCTGCTTGCCGGCGTCGCTTCGGTCAGTCTGCTCGTCGGGGGAATCGGCATCATGAACATCATGCTCGTATCCGTTACCGAGCGAACGCGTGAGATCGGCTTGCGGATGGCTGTCGGAGCGAGCCCGAAAAACATACTCAATCAGTTCCTCGTAGAGGCCATTACGCTGTGCGGCCTGGGGGGAGCAATCGGTATCGGCATCGCTGCGGCGGTGGTGGCGATACTGCCACGCATCTTCGACACACCCGCATTCATTCAACCCGAAGTCGTGATATTGAGCCTCGGGTTTTCCGCATTGATCGGGATCTTCTTTGGCTACTACCCTGCCCTGAAGGCATCTCGCCTGCAGCCCATCGATGCGCTGCGCTACGAATGAGGCTTACCCGACGAGAAACCCGGGCGTCCGGAGTGATCGCTACTGCGCTGCACCTGCGAGTGCAACCATGAGCTCGATTCGCTCACCGTTGCGCCACAACTCGAGCTCGACCTCGTCACCGATCTCGTATTCGTCGAGAATCGATGTGAGCGCCTCGAGACCGGGGGTCGCCTGACCGTCGATCGCCAGAATCACATCCCCGAGCACGACACTGCCGCCCACACTGACGCGCGCGGGACGCAGGCCCGCCCGGCGTGCCGGGGAATCGGCTGCGACACTGAGCACTGGCACACCGGTGATCCCGAG
>JASFSB010000439.1:0-3016 GCA_050114615.1 Gammaproteobacteria bacterium | reverse complement strand
GCGCCGTGGATATGCGATGAGCCGGAGCCCGGCGCGCTCGCCGCTCTCGGCTTACGCCTGCTGGGTGACCAGGCTGCGCGCAGCAGCCTGAGCAAAGCAGGCATCGCTGCAGCCGGCCGGTACACGGACCGGCATTACGCAGCGCAATCGCTGTCAATCGTTTCGAGTTGCCTTGAAGCCGCGGCTTAAATAGAGCGTGATGCCGGTGACGTCGTGAAAATTGTCCGGGCTGCCGCCCTGCGGGTCGCTCGGCAGCAGATTGTCGCGTGCCACCTTGTCCCCGAAGCGCAGATCGAGGCTCAGATCCCAGTCAGCGACGAGCTGCTTAAACTGAACCCCGAAACCCATGTACCAGCCGTAAGCGGGTGTGGCCAGATCCAGGCGCGCCGCGCCGAGAAACACGTTGAGCGCAAGCCGCTCGGAAATGTGGCGTCGGTAATCGAACGCGCGCACCGCCAGAAAGGTCGTCGAGTCGATACGGTCGAGCTCGAGCCGAAAACTGATATCTGCGCGCTCGGACACGCTGCGCCTGGCACCCAGACCCAGATGCAGTCCCGCATCGCTGTAACTGACCGTGCCGTCGCGATTGGCAATCTTCGATTCGATTTCGCTGGCATGAAAGCCCGCATCGAAGAACGGCTCCGCGCGCGCGGGGGCAGTGAGGACTGCCGCGCACATCGCGATCGGAAATCCGTGTTTGAGTGTCAGGCGCATGGGACGTTCAGAACCGGATGAATGTGCCGAAGCGCGAAAAAGACTCGCCGAAACTGTCGTTGCCGGCCGTGAGGTCGATGCCGACATTGAAATCGCGCCATGCGCGACTGTACAGCACCTCGAGAATATCGGCGCGCTCGTACTGCGGCGCCGTGTAGTCGTCATTCTCGAGGCTGCGCCAGGTTGCCTCCAGCCAGCCCCCGAAACGCGGCTGCCAGCCGATTCGGGCCATTATGCTACGCGCACCGACGGCATCGCCACGGACGCGATAATCCGCGCCCCAGTGGCCGATCACGTTGCCTTCGTTGACGAGCCCGTCCTGGTAAATGCCGTGCGTGTACCAGGCGTTTTGCCAGTCGCTGAGCTCGACCGTCAGCTCGAAATCGCCCGGCAGCTGCAGGAAGTGCAGGCCGGCTGACAGCGCCACATTGCCGAGGCGCGTGTTGCGTGCGGTGGAGGTGTCTTCGCCGGCATACTCGAAGTACACACTGAACGGCCGGCGCGTCGGCATCATGAAGCGCGCAGTGATCGATGCGGCCTGGTTGCCGAATTCGAGGTTCCTATCCTGATCCGATGTGAAGTTGTCGGCCCCGGAAGGATCGAAAAACGCATCGAAGATGTCGCCGAGCGAATTCCCGCCGCGCTCGCCGCCGCCGAACTGCATGATGCGATTGATGCCGATCGTGAAACCCGGCAGCGGCTGCAGCGAGAGATGCATCCCGGCCAGACGCGGATTGCCGGCGGTGAACCCGTCGCCGAAGCGGATGCGATCCGAAGCGCTCATTTCCGCGAGAAACAGCTCGTAGCGGAAGTTCCAGCGCGTCAGCGGCGTATAGTTGGATACCGTGAGCGATGGCATCGTCTGTGCCTGTGTACCGATCAGCATGCTGCTCTCGCTCATCGGTGAGAACCAGTGATCGCGGAATCCGGCGTCGAGCTGAAAGTATTCGAAGCCCACACTGACGAGACTGCCGGTCGCGTACGTGTCGTCTTCGTTCGCGATAAAGCCCGCACTGAGCAGCAGCCGGTCAGCCGGCTGCCAGTAGTACTGTGCGGACACCTCCCAGGCGCTGTCGTTCGGCATGCCGCGGCGATTGGGCAGCGCAACCGGGTCGTCGCTGGTGGCCGCGAGCTCGATGCCCGCATGACTGATGCCGGCATCGCGCATGAAGCCGGCCAGATAGTTCCGTACGGCCGTGCACGCCGCCGGGTCGCGTTCGCAGGCCTGCGGCAGCGCATCGAACACTGTTGCCGCGGCGATCGGGCGCGTAAGCAGCGGCACGTCCGCGTACAGCAGGACGCGTTCGACCTGACGCTCGATTTCGGGTGACAAGTGAAGCGGTAAATAGGGGCTCACGCCGCGTGCCAGAGCGGTCCCCGTCACCGCGAAGCTGAGCGCGGCCACCAGGGACCATCTCATGCGCGCATTGTAGGGCTTCGGCGCACGGCGCGCATGCCCGTTGTCCGTTGTGCGCCCTCACTGCGTATATAATGCGGCGAGCCTGCGCCAGGCGGCGAAAGTGGCGGAATTGGTAGACGCGCTGGATTTAGGTTCCAGTGGGGCAACCCGTGGGAGTTCGAGTCTCCCCTTTCGCACCACTTGCGGGCCCGCGCCGGCAATCAGCCGCAAAAAATGCATGAATCAGGAACGAGGAACGTGGCAGAAGCGACGAATCTGAAAGTCAGTCTCGAAACGGCCAAAGGCCTGGAGCGCCGGATGACGGTCAGAGTGCCGAACGACGCGATCGAGCAGCAGGTCAGCGCGCGCCTGGCGCGCGTCGGGCGAACGGCAAAGCTCAAGGGATTTCGACCCGGTAAAGTGCCCGCGAAGGTCGTCCGCCAGCGCTACGGTGCCGAAGTGCGTCAGGAAGTGCTGTCCGAGGTCATTCGGTCGAGCTATTCGCAGGCGATTACGGAGCAAAGCCTGCGTCCGGCCGGCGGACCGGCCATCGAGATGTTGCCTGAGGATGAGACGCATTTCGGTTATCGGGCCATCTTCGAGGTTTATCCCGAAGTGTCGCTGGCTGAGCTGAAAGGTCTGTCGATCGAAGTGCCCGAAGTGTCGATCGCGGACGACGATGTCAGCGACATGATCGAAAAGCTCCGCAGGCAGCGCGCCACCTGGGAGGCGGTCGAGCGCAAGTCACAGACCGGCGATCGTATCGTCATCGATTTTGTCGGACGGATCGGCGAAGAGCCTTTCGAAGGCGGGGAAGGCAAAGAGATCGCGATCGTCATTGGTGACGGCCAGGTTATCGAGGATTTCGAGAAGGCGCTGACCGGGCTCGCTGCCGGCGAGTCG
>JASFSB010000438.1:0-3018 GCA_050114615.1 Gammaproteobacteria bacterium | reverse complement strand
CTACGCCTCGCCGCCACTGCCCCCAACGTCGAGCGCATCTTTGTCAGCCCGCTCATCAAAGAGGCGATGTGCGAGCAACCCTGGCAGGATCGCAGTTTTCTGCGCAAGCTGCGTCCCTGGTACGGACACGACGATCACATGCACGTGCGTCTCGCTTGTCCGCCGCAGAGCCCCGATTGCATTGCGCAGGCGCCGCCACCGCCAGGAGACGGCTGCGGTTCCGAACTCGACTCATGGCTCGAAAACCGTCTGACCCCGACGACGGGCGGCGGCGGACGACGCACACCCGAGCTGCCGATGCGTTGCGACGCGCTGCGTTAGCACCGCTGCGGACTTGCACCAAACGCCGCTTACTCCGCCCTCGCATCGGCGCCGTGCTCAGACAACTGAGCACCAAACCACCGATGAATGGCTGTCAACAGATGAAGATCCGTCGTTTCGAACCTGATCTCGCCGCCCATCGGAAGATCTGTGTATGAAACTTCAACGCTCGATGCTCCGGCGCGTAGCTCGCTGAGACCGGGCATGTCCGTGCCATGCAGCGCTGCCGGATCTGAATAGTCACCGCGCTGAAAGCGCTCAGACTCGTGCCTGAGGTGCTGTTGAATGAACGAGATCTGATCGGCGGCGCGCGCGTCTCTCACAACGACCGTCTGCACACCGCCTGACTCCGTCATCCTGAAGATATGAATGGTCTCTGACATTTCGAAGGGCATTACGGTATGCGCCATTCGATGGACCTGTTCCTGTGTCGTCTGGGCAGAACCTGCGGAACTGCTCAACACCAGCAGTATCATGATCGCAATCGAAAAACGGGAAGTTCCACGCAGGCAATCTTTCATGCAATCTCCATTCTATTCGCTCATTCGGGCGGGGCGTGCGCACTTGATTACAGTTTCTATCATAATAGCCGGTATTCGATTCAGGCCAGGGGGAAAACAATGAAAATGCCAGTTCTGACCATCGTGTTGCTGAGCGCAGCGCTGTTACAGACGAACGCGCAGGCGCAGAGCAGCTGTGCGCCCTCGAACGGTTACGGGTACATCTGTGGCCCCGAGAATGCAGAAGACCTCGTCGCAGTGCCCGGCACTCGCTGGGTAATCGCGAGCGCAATGCGCCCCGGAACCGGGCTGTATCTGATCGACTCGCGATCGAAGAACTGGAGCGTTGTTTATCCCGGCGATGTCGCGCTCGCGCGGCAGGATATGAGCACGTATGGCAACTGCCCCGGTTCGCCCGACCCGAACACGCTGATCACGCACGGACTCAACCTCCGCCCCGGCCGCAATGGACACTCGACGCTTTACGCAGTGAGTCACGGTGCGAGGGAAGCCATCGAGGTGTTCGATGTCGATGCAGACGGCAACCGGCCGACGCTGACCTGGATCGGTTGCGTCGAGATGCCGCACGGCCTCGAGGCGAATAGTGTGGCCTCGTTCGAAGACGGAACGCTCGTCGCAACCGTGCTGCTGCATCCGGGCACCTACTTCGAAGAATCCTTCGTCGGCACGCCGACGGGCGCCGTGTATCTCTGGTCACCTGACAATCCGCGTTTCACGAAGATGCGCGGCACCGAGCTGCCAACTAACAATGGCATCGAGGTATCGAGCGATCAACGCGAGATTTTCGTCGCTTCTTCCGGTCTCAGCACGATCGTCGCGTTCTCTCGGGAGAATCCGTCACGGCAGCTGCGCACGACCGAGCGGCTGCCGTTCACGCCGGACAACGTTCACATGGCGCCCGACGGCCGTCTGATCACGGCCGGAATGCTCAACGACGTTCCGGAATGCGGCGGCGACCCGATTTCCGGCGATCTCGATCTGGCCGAGCTTGGGGCCTGCCCGCGCGGCTTTATGGCCGTCGCGATCGACCCGGCAACAATGCAGGTCGCAGAGTTTGCCGAGGGCGTTCGGAACCCGGCTTTCAGCAACGCGACGATGGCGCTGCAGGTCGGTGACGAGGTCTGGGTCGGGACGTTCTCCGGCGATCGGATCGGATACGTGCCGCTCGACTGACTACTGGACGTCCGACGGCTGACAATTACCGCCCACGCACCGATTGTTTTCCTGGCAGACGTACTCCAGCAGGCCGAGCGGTTCCCAGTCCGGACGATAGGTCATCACGAAATCCTGCGAGAACGGCCGCGTGAAAATCTTCGGATCGTCGATCGTGATCTGGTAGTGCAGCACGTCCCCGTCGCGCCTCAGGCGCTCGATAGTATGCAGCGCGTCGCTGTGCCAGCGCGTATTGTTCGGGTCGGTGTAGTGGTAATCATCGAGGATCCAGCGCTTGAAGTTCACCGTATCGATGACCAGCGTATCGCCTTCCCAGTGCCCTACGGAGTCGCCGTAATACGAGGGCTCGATCCCTTCCCGATGGGGGCGGCCGTCGGTGGGGATGATCCGCGCCGCACGCTGCAGCTCGGGAATGATCACGAGCGTGTTGGGATTCTGGACGATCTGAATCGGCAGGATGTACAGCATTCCGGAAGGAAAGCCCGCCGGCAGGCACGCCGCACGTGGCTCGTCGTGACGAACGTCGCCGTTGCGCGGCTCGTAAAGCAGGCTTTCCGCGCCGGGCTTCACCGGTGCCATTTTGTCCGCATTGAAGATCAGGTTACCGCGCGGACCGGTCGCATTGACTGTCGACGGTGGCGTGTAAATTCCGGAAAAGTCCGGCTTGCCGTTGGACATCCGCGGAACGTCCTGGGCGCTGGCGCTCGCAATCGCCGCAAGCGCAGTCGCAGCGACAAGAACAATTGACCATTGCAATGAGTCTTTCATCTTCCACCCTCACCGGTTGCCGTAAACACGTTCCGACCGTCAGGGAATGTCACTTTGCGGCCTGAGGCGTTATTGGAGCCGTCCCAGGCCCGCGAGCCTTCGACGTTGACGACGGCGCCGATCTCGAGAACATCCTTCGTGATGCCCCGACGCATCAGCATGCCCGGAGGCGCACTGGCGAATCCCCATGTCGTGACGTTGCCTTCCTCGTCTTCCACGTCGACATAGAACCAGA
>JASFSB010000437.1:0-3024 GCA_050114615.1 Gammaproteobacteria bacterium | reverse complement strand
GGAGTTACGCTGCATCCCTACTACAGTTTCGTTACGAATATCGTCGGTGACCTTGCGGAGGTCGTACCGCTGATTCCGGCGGATTCGAATCCGCACGGCTATTCGCCGCAGCCGGACGACATGATTCGAATGACTTCGATGGACGCGCTCGTCGTCAACGGCATCGGACACGACTCCTGGGCGTTCGAGATCCTCGATGCTGCGGGAGTGCGCGACGAACTGCCGCTCATCTATGCCAATGACGGGGTCTCGCTGATCCCCGTTGCCGGTGACCCCAGTGGCGAGAAGATCGTCAATCCGCATACGTTCATTTCGACGACTGCGGCGATTCAGCAGGTCTATACGATCGCTCGTGGTCTGGGCGAATTCGACCCGGACAACGCACGCACGTATCGCGACAACGCACGTCGCTACGCGCTCGAGATTCGCCGGCTACGCGCCGAATTCGACACGTTGATCGGCGGACTCGATCTGTCGAAGTTTCGTTGTGCGACGATGCACAGCGGTTACGACTACCTGCTGCAGGAGCTCGGCCTGCAGGTCACAGCGGTCATCGAACCGCGCCATGGCGTGGAGCCTTCGGCGCGGCAGCTCGCCGATACCGTCGCGCGCATCAATGCAGCCCAGGTCAACGTCCTGTTTGCAGAGAAATTCTTCGCCAGTCAGCTCGCGGAGACGATTCAGGCAGAAACGGGCGTGCGCATGTATTCGATCTCGCACATCAGCAGCGGTCCATATTCACCGGAGCGCTTCATCGAAGACATGCGTGAGAATCTCGCCACGCTGGCGCGGGCGATCCGCGAAGCCGGCGCGAACTGAAGCCTGGTCGCGAAGCTATGCAGGGTCCTTCGATCGAATTTGCCGACGTCAGTCTGACGCTCGGCAATACACAGATTCTGCGCAACGTCAGCTTCAGTGTGCATTCGGGCACGGTGCACTGCATCATTGGCGCAAACGGTGGCGGAAAGACGTCGCTGATTCGATCATTGCTCGGTCAGATGCCACACAGCGGGAGAATTTCACTCGAATGGCACGGCAGCAGGATCATAGGATACGTGCCGCAGACGCTCGATTTCGACAAGACGCTGCCTGTCACGGTCCGGGATTTTCTTGCGATGACGACGCAGCGTCGCCCCGTGTTCCTCGGCGTCTCGAAAGCCCGGCGCGCACTCATCGATGCGGCTCTGGACCGCGTGGGGCTCGCGCAGAAGAGCGCTTACAAACTCGGCAGCCTTTCCGGTGGCGAGCGCCAGCGAGTGTTGTTTGCGCAGGCCACGCTGCCCGAGCCTGCGCTGCTGGTACTGGATGAGCCGATGACGGGTCTCGATCTCGAAGGACACGCAATCATCGAACGGGCAATCAGAACGTTCGCACAAGGTGGAGGCACCGTACTGTGGATCAATCATGACATCCTGAAAGTGCACGAAGTTGCCGACCGGCTGACCTATATCGACCAGACAGTGATGCTCGACGGTCCGCCGCGTGAGGCGCTCGCGACCGAACCTGCGGCGCGCCTCTACCCGAGCCTCGTGCGACTCGAAGCAGCGGAAGTGAGCTGAGACTGTGGGCGCGCTGTACGACATACCGCGGCAATACATCATCGGTCTGGCCGAAGCAGGCGTCATTCACTACACGTTCTTCTATGAGTTCGTCGTCAACGGATTCCTGTGCGCTTTCATCGTCGGCCCACTGCTCGGTGGCATTGGGACGATGGTCGTCGTCAAGCGGATGGCTTTCTTTTCGCAGGCCGTTGGCAATGCGGCGCTTACAGGCGTTGCGATCGGCGTGATCATCGGCGAGTCCTACACAGCGCCGTATGTGTCGATGTTCAGTTTCTGCATCCTGTTCGGCCTGTTTCTGAATTTCGCGAAACAAAATACGAAGATGTCGTCGGATACGCTCATTGGCGTATTTCTCTCCATCTCGCTGGCTATCGGCGCGACTGTTCTGCTCTGGGTATCGGCGCGAGTCAACACTCATATCCTCGACACCGTCATGTTCGGCTCGATTCTCACGGTCAATGACACGGATATCAGCGTGCTGCTCGCGACGACCATCGTCACCGGGGCAGTCGCAATACCGCTTTACAATCAGATGCTGATTGCAAGCCTCAATCCGAGTCTTGCACACGTACGTGGCATCAATGTCAGGCTGCTCGAATACGCTTTCGTACTGCTCGTTACGATTCTGACTGTCGCCTGCGTGAAGATCGTCGGCGCCGTTCTCGTCGAAGCATTGCTGCTCATTCCGGCGGCTGCGTCGCGAAACCTCAACCGCACGACGCGGGGCTTCGTGATGTGGAGCATCGCGTTTTCCACCGTCAGCTGCATCGCCGGCGTCTATATACCGATGCGGTTCGACTTACCGCTGCCGTCAGGCGGCGCAATCATTCTTGCTGCTGCACTGATCTTTCTCGTGACGATGGGCATTCGCATGACGTTCCCGCGCTTCCGCGAGGCGAGCCTGTGAATTGCCGCAGGATTCCGATCGTCGTGGCGGTGTTCGCCCTGGCAACGGACCCGGTCATCGCCCAGGACGCCGACACGGATCATTCGCCCGTCGTGCTGACCGGTACGCAGGCCACCTACTCCGTCACCAGCGCTTTGGTGCTCGATACGCCGATCGAAGTCGTCAACGTTCCCGAAGATGGTCGCGAATTCGCGGTGCTCAGAGCTTATCTCGAACGTCGCAAGGATCGCTTCGCCATGCTGTTCTCGGCCGCGACTGCCGTCGTCGCACTGACCAACGCGTTGCCAGGCGATCCGCTGTACCGCTACGCGCGTGAAGCCAATGTGGGGATCGTCAATATCGACGCCGCGATTCCGTGGACGTTCGATACGCCTGGGGTGGCACTCATCGACATGCCGGATTCCGATGTGCAGTGGGCCACGCCCTCGACCGAAGCATCCGAAGGCATCGCGCCGTGGTTCTGGCTCAGTATCCCCAATACGCTCCGGATGGCGGACATCGTCGCGAACGATCTCGCTGCACTGTATCCGGCGTTCGAAGCGACGATCTCCGCTA
>JASFSB010000436.1:0-3028 GCA_050114615.1 Gammaproteobacteria bacterium | reverse complement strand
CCGCGCCGGTGTCACAGCCGGTACACGCGAGCAACGCGGCCACGCAGGCGGCCCCGAATCGTCCGCGTGCTGTCGGGTGTACGTTATCGGTCAAAGCAGGCCCTCCCGGCGCGCCCAGATCATCGTGTCGTCGAGGCCACGTTCGTAGCGATCGAAAATTTCGTCGATATCCGCCTCGGTGACAATATACGGAGGACAAACTGCCACCGCATCACCGACCGCCCGCACAATGAGCCCATGGTTCTGGCACATCATCATGCACTTCGTTCCGAGCGCGAGTTTCGAGTCGAAACTCTCACGCGTCGACTTGTCGCGTACGAGTTCGCAGGCACCGACGAGACCGACACCTCTGGCTTCACCGACGAGCGGATGATCACCGAGCGCGTGCAAACGTTGCTGGAAGCGCGGCGTCATACGGCGGACGTGCTCATAGAGGTTGCGTTCTTCATACAGCTCCAGAGTCTTCAACGCCACGGCAGCCGAGACGGGATGCCCGGAATAAGTGAAGCCGTGCCCAAACAGTCCGACCTCACCACTCGCCTCGATCATCGGTTCATAAAGGAATTCGGGAATGATGACGGCGCTGATGGGCATGTAGGCCGACGACAATGCCTTGGCAGTCGTTATAGAGGTCGGCCTCATATGAAACGTCTCGGCGCCCCAGAGGTTGCCGCAGCGACCAAAACCGCAGATGACCTCATCGTCGATGAGCAGAATATCGTAGCGATCCAGCACGGCGTGAATCTTCTGAAAATAGGTCTCCGGCGGCAACAGCACACCACCGACGCCCATCAGCGGCTCGGCGATCATTGCTGCGATCGTGTCCGGATCCTCGCGGATGATCAGCTGCTCGAGCGACTCGGCGAGCCGGGTTGCGTATTGTGCTTCTGACTCCCCCGGTTCGGCGTTGCGGTAAAAATGCGGGCAGTCCGTGTGCAGAATCCCCGGCAGCGGAACGTCAAATCCGGAGTGGAAAGGTGCGAGCCCGCTCAGGCCCGCCGCTGCGAGCGTGACACCATGGTATGCCCTGGTTCGCGCGATGATCTTCTTCTTGTTCGGTCGGCCGATTGCATTGTTGTAATACCAGATCAGCTTTAGCTGCGTGTCGTTCCCGTCGGAGCCGGAGTTTCCAAAAAACACGCGCCCATTGTCGAACGGCGCCAGGCGGCTGAGTTTATTCGCGAGCGCGATGGCCGGCTCGTGGCTTCTGCCTGCAAACAGGTGACCGAAAGACAGCTTTTTGATCTGATCGAAGGCGGTCTGAGCGAGTGTCTCGTCACCGTAACCCAGCGTCGTGCACCAAAGCCCGGCGATACCCTCAATGTACTCGTTTCCGCCTTCGTCCCACACGCGAATGCCGTCGCCGCGCGTGAACACCGTCGGGCCGCTGGCATGATGCGCGGCAAGATCCGTGTTGGGGTGAAACAGACTGTCGAGATCCTGTCTCGCCAGATCGCTGACGCCCGCCGGCACGCCGATACTCATTCCTGCCACTCCCGATCGAGAAGTGGCGAATGATACACGCCCGTCGTTGTGTGCCTAACGCGGGTTATCGTGACTCGACAGGTTCTGCATTCTCGGCAGATCGCGTTCGCGACACGGCGGCGACTCCACGATCTCGAAGCGGCTCGGCGTCAGCACACGCGGCTGCATGACCCAGGGTTCGGTGAGTACGCCGGGATCGTAAACGGTGACCTGATACGTCAGCTCGTCACCATCGCGAGAGAAGCGCTCGACGACGCGCAGCTGATCGGAATGGATCGCGCCGTCATCCGTCAGCCAGGTGCCGTCTTCGATGAAATTGACCGTTTCGACGACGAGGGTGTCGCCTTCCCAGTGCCCGACGGCGTCGCCGAGAAATGTCGGCTCGAGATCCTCGCGAAAACCGCGGCCGTCAACCGGGACGACTCGCCAGAAGCTGCCGTTCACATCGTCATACAGGAACACCAGTTCCTTGTCTGTCTGGACGATTTTGTCCGGCGCACCGATGCGCGGCAGGCCGGGATTTTCGCAGCGCAGCACCGGGTCTTCGAGCACCTGATTTTCATTCAATTCATCGACGCGCGCCTGAAACTCCGGTTTATAGCTTGGCCGTTCAGTCGGTGGAAAAAGCATGCGCACCTGCTCGGAACCTTCGATCTCATCGCATGAGGCCATGCACACGGAGGTGCCGTCGCTGACTGCGCCGACCGACGGCTGGAATCCGCCAAACCACGTACCGCTGAGGTCGACCCGCCCGCTATGCGTGACGGGCGTCTCCTGCGCGAACATTGTCCCGGCGCACAGCGCCGCTGCAGTGCCGATGACGGCTTTCATGACCCGCTGTTTCATGCTGATCTCCCCAATGTAATGTGCCTAGAAGCGGTCAGTGACGTGGATGAAACGACCATCGGCGTAGGTGATACGGCTGATGAATCCGATCCGCTGCGTCTTGTCGAGACCGCGAATGCCCGTGATCGTCGTCATCTGACCGTCGCCTTCGAGCATCGACTTCGATACGCCGGCGTTGCGGAAAAACTGCGTGGGCGCTGTCTCGAGGGACCACAGCTCCATCTGACCGTCTTCGCCGGCGACCTCCACCTGGATATGGACATGCGGATTGATCCATTCAACCTCGACGATTCGGCCCTGGATCTCGAAATGATCCTGCGGATCGAATGCGCCCGTCACTGAATGGTGGGCAATACCGCTTGTAAGCGCGAAAGCTCCGGCAGCAATCAGACTGACCAGTAATCTCTTCATTCTCAATTTCCCTGCCCCGAATCTGCTCGTTACCCCTATTTTACTCGAATAATTGTCGCTCGAACGCATTTGATCAATCGATGATCGCCTGATACACGAGCGTGCGCAGCTTACGCTGGTCATCCACATCGCCGGCGGGGTTGAGTTGCGTCAGGTGCACCACGACGAGCGCTTCGCGCGGATCGATCCAGTAAGTGCTGTGATAGGCACCACCCCATCCCAGCTCCCCGACCGACCCCGGCGTCCCACGTGCACCGACGTCCTCGAGCACACTAAATCCGAGCCC
>JASFSB010000435.1:0-3029 GCA_050114615.1 Gammaproteobacteria bacterium | reverse complement strand
GACCGAGCGCTGCGAATCCTGTCATCGCACAAGTACATGGACACCGGTCGTGCGAGTCGATCATTTCGAGGTGCTTGGGGCGTGCTTTAGCTGTCACAACAATCAGCGCGCGCCAGGCAAGCCGATCAATCACATTCCGGCCGGAAATCAGTGCGATGACTGCCACAACACGAGGTCGTTCGGACTATGAGCGCGTTACTCCGGTGGAGAGACGCACGCCGCTCGAATGTGCGTTCGGCGTATTCGGCCGGGATTGCTTTGCTTGCGCTCGTCAGTGCCACGACTGCGCACGCACAGGGACGCGCCATCGAGGATCTTCGGGTTTCCAGGATTGGTAACGTCGCCACTGCCGAGATCGTGCTTGCATGCCAGGCCGGCGTGCTCGATTCGAGTACGCTGAACGCCGAAGGCGAACTGCGAATACGACTCACTCTGCACCCGGAATGCACGAGCGAGCTCGGGCGGCAGGCTCGCGATGAGATCTACAGACCACCAAGCGGCGATCTCGCACGTATTCGGGAAATGGTGTTCGAGTCCGGCGAACTCGGCGAAGCGTTCGTAACGGTTCGATTCGACGCAATGACTTCGGTCAGCGTCAGTCAGAAGGTGCGTCGCGATTCGATTTTTCTCGAAATCGATACAGGCAATATCGTGGCCGAGCTGGCGGACCCGGAAAATGTCGTGCCGCTGATCGAACCGCCGCCGGCTCGCCGGTCTGTCCAGGACTCGGCGCCTGGGTCGATTCTCGAGGAGCGCCGCGACGATCCTGCGTCCGCTATCGGGACCCGTGAGCCGATTCGCCTCGTGGGCCCGGCCCCGGCAGGGGGGCCGGAACGCTTTGTCGTGCAGCTTGCGTCCGGAGATATCGTTACGCCGCCGGATTTCAGTGGGCAGGCTTTCGCAGAAGATCTGTACCTTTACGTCAACGAACGCGCCGCCGGCAATCGCCACTGGCAGGAGCTGCGCGCCGGATTCTTCGACGATGAAGCAGCAGCGCGGGCGTTTCTGCTGGAGGTCGGTGATCGCTACCCGCAGGCGGTGATCGTCGTTGCCAATGAGCTGGAACAGCGCCACGCAAGCCTGTCTGAGCGCGCGGATCGTGTCGCCGGTCTGCAGTCGGTCGAACCAACGAGGGTCGATGAAGCATCATCTGCGTTGCTCGAGGAACGTTTCAGTGAGGCGCGACGCGCATTGATGACTGGTGATCATATCAGCGCCATAGATGGGTTCGCGAAGCTGGCGCAGGCGGAGGGATTCGCGCGCAGGGAGCAGTCGCTGGAAATGCTCGGCGTGGCATATGAGCGTAATGGTGAATTCGCACAGGCGCGCAACGCCTGGAACGCCTACATCGCAATACGGCCGGAAGGACCGGATTCGCTGCGTGTCAGGCAGCGTCTGGCAGGTCTGGTTACGAGAGTCGAAGCTGTGCCGAGGGGTGTACCAGGCGCGACCCTGGAGGGCGATGGTCGATGGAACGTGCGTGGCGGTATTTCGCAGTACTACCGCGATGATCGTTACACTGCCTATACCGACGCACCTGACGAAGTGACGCAATCTGCTTTGCTTTCCCACGTCGACCTGAGTGTTCGCAGGGAAGGCGATCGTTTCGATTTCATATCGCGCGTCAACGGCGTTTACGTCTACGATCTGCTCGACGAAAACAACGAAAGCGACGATCAGGGTCTCGTATCGCGGGCCTGGTTCGGGATTGCCGACAAAGAGAAGGACTGGGGCGTTCGCATCGGTCGACAAACGCTCTATCGCAGCGGCGTACTCGGTCGATTCGACGGCGTCACGGGGAACTTCCGATTCAAGCCCGACGTAGTCCTGAACTTCACGACCGGCGCGCCAGTCGACTCGCCGCACAGTGCGTACAGCGACAGGCGCCAGTTCGTCGGGGTCAGTGCAGACCTCGAGGAAATTGTCGGCAAATGGGATATCAGCGTCTTCTCGCTGATGCAGCAGGTCGATGGAATCGCGGATCGCGAAGCCGTTGGCGGCGAAGCGCAGTATCGCGGCGATCGCTGGCACGTGCTAACAGCCCTCGATCTCGACTTGTCTTACGGCGTCGCAAACTCCGCGCTCGTAGCCGCAAACTGGCAGGCGACGGATAAACTCACATTCAACACGCGTGTCGATCTGCACGCCGCGCCGTTTCTGATGACACGTAATGCGATCATCGGACAACCCTTCAACACGGTGGAAGATCTGCTCGATATCTACTCGGAGAGTCAGGTTCGTCGCATCGCGCGTGATCGAACCGCGCAGGCGCGCAGTGCATCGCTCGGATTCTCCTGGGCGCTGTTCGATCGATTTCAGATGAACAGTGATGTTACTTACACGGAGTTTGACGCGACGGAAGCATCCGCGGGCATCGAAGCGTTCGCCGCGAGTGATCCTCAGCTGTTTTTCGCCATGAATTTCATCGGCTCGAGTCTGTTCAGAGACGGTGATACGGCGATCTTCGAGTTTCGCCACAGCCAGACTCGGTCAGGAGAATCTGCCGGCATCGTTCTGGACTTTCGATTGCCGGTTGGGTCACGCGTCCGCATCAATCCTCGGCTTGCTGTGACGTCTCGCAAGTACTGGGTCGACTTCTCGACTGAGTGGTTCGTGGAGCCAACACTGAGAGTCCTGATGCGAATCAGGCAGCACCATCGATTCGAAGCCGAATTCGGTGGTCTTTGGTCGAATCGGGGATTCAGATCGATCGGCGGCATACCCGGTCTTGCCGATCAGGAAACCACAGCCAGGTTTCTCAATTTGGGTTACTGGTGGGAGTTTTAGCTATGAAAAGTGTACGAATGATTGTCGGTGCGGCCGCAATGATATTGCTTGGCGCATGCGCATCGACGCAGTCACTGGCGCCGCGTTTCGATGAGCGAACCGGTGTCACCTGGACGGCTTTGAATGAGCCGGTCGCTATGGCGCACGCGAATCGACAGCTGTCTACTGCAGCGCGTGATTACGTGTATATAGGACCGATCGAGATGAATGAACGAGGCACACGCGAGGAGTTCCTGTGGCTC
>JASFSB010000434.1:0-3037 GCA_050114615.1 Gammaproteobacteria bacterium | reverse complement strand
AAGACTGACCCCGACGCAGAGCCGCGGCACAAGGGAATGAGTCTGTTCATCGCACCAAAGATGGACGGATTCAGTGTCGGTGGGAAGTTCGAGAAGCTCGGTTACAAGTGCATCGACTCAGCCGAACTGATATTCGATAACTATCGAGTGCCTGCCGATTACCTCATCGGCGGTGTCGAGGGCCAGGGTTTCTATCAGGTAACAGGTGGACTCGAACTGGGTCGCATCAATGTGGCGGCACGTGGCGTCGGGATGGCTGAAGGCGCTCTGCAGCTTGCGACTGAATACGCTCAAACGCGCGAGACTTTCGGGAAACCGATCGCTCATCACCAGGCCATTCAGCTCAAGCTGGCGGAAATGGCCACACGGGCGCGCGCGGCGCGACTGCTGACGCTCGATGCCGCCGCCGCATTCGATCGCGGTGGGCGCTGCGATCTCGAAGCGGGCATGGCAAAGTATTTTGCCTCTGAAGCAGCATTCGAAAACAGCAGTGAGTCGCTGCGAATTCATGGCGCCTATGGCTATTCGAAGGAATACGACATCGAACGGTTTTATCGGGATGCGCCGCTGACGATTATTGGCGAAGGCACGAACGAAATTCAGCGCATAATCATCGCCCGGCAGTGGCTCAAGCGGAACTCAGTTACATGACGCCGCTTGAAGGGTTACGGATTCTCAGCCTCGAGGTCTGGGGCGCGGGACCATACGGATCGCAGCTGTTGTCTGCTGCCGGCGCAGACGTCATCAAGATAGAGAACCCGGTAACCGGCGGCGACCCATCGCGATACGTCGGGCCCAATAAGCTCGGCCCCGCCGACAGTCAGTATTTTCAGGGATGGAATACAAATAAGCGCAGCGTCGCACTGGATCTGAAGACCCCCGATGGCCAGCGCGATTTTCATCGGCTCGTGGGGAGCGCAGATGCAGTGATGAACAACCTGCGTGGGGATCAGCCTGGAAAGCTCGGACTGGACTACGCAACGCTCAGCGAATTCAATCCGGCGGTTGTTTGCCTGCATCTGTCAGCCTACGGTCGCGACAACGAACGCGCCGCATGGCCAGGATTCGATTTTCTGATGCAGGCCGAGGCCGGTCTGATGAGTCTGACCGGCGATCCCGACGGACCGCCGGCGCGTTTCGGGCCGTCGATCATCGACTACATGACCGGTACGACGGCGATGGTGGGCATGCTTTCCTGTCTGCTCGGGGCCCGGCGCACCGGTAAAGGCTGCGATGTCGATGTGTCTTTATTCGATGTCGCACTTCATCAGCTCGGGTACGCCGGCACGTGGTGTCTCAACAGCGACATGCGGCCGACGCGACAGGCGCGCAGCAGTCATTTTTCCGTTGCGCCCGTGCAAACCTTTCCGACGGCTGACGGCTGGATCTTCATCATGTGCATGAACCAGAAGTTCTGGCTGGAGCTGCTGCGCGTGCTGGGTCAGGAGCAGCTCGCTGACGAGCCGCGATTCGCGGATCCGAATATTCGTCACGACAACATCGAGGCGATTAATGCGGCGCTTGATCCTATATTCGGCCAGGCGACGACAGCAGTCTGGCTCGAACGCCTGTCAGGCGTCTTGCCGGTCGCACCCGTCTATGATCCGGAGCAGGCCCTGACGAGCCCGTTCGTAGCAGCTTCCGGCATGATCCAGAACGTGCCGCATCCGGAAAAATCTGATCTGAGACTTCTGACGAGTCCGATCAGGATCGACGGCAGGCGCGCAAAGCTCACGCCGTGCCCGCCGCTCGGCGCCGACAACGACGAGTTGCTGCAGCAATGAAACTCGACGGGCTACGTGTAATCGACCTGTCGCAGTTTCTGCCCGGGCCATACCTGACGCTGGCGCTCGCAGATCACGGGGCGGAAGTCATCAAGGTCGAACCACCTGGCGGCGAAGCTGGCCGAAGAATCGGCTTGTCAGACGGTCCGGATACCGTCTTTTTCCGCAATCTGAACCGCGGTAAGAAGAGCGTCGTGCTCAACCTCAAAGACGAAAGCGATCGTGACGCACTGCTGCGGCTGTGCGAAACAGCAGATGTATTCGTCGAATCGTTCAGGCCCGGTGTCGTTGAGCGGCTCGGCGTCGGTTACGAGGCAGTGGCCAGGCGCAATTCGCGAATCATCTACTGCAGCATCAATGCCTTCGGGAATGCTGGTCCTTATCGTGATCACCCTGCGCACGATCTGGCGATCGAAGCGATGGCCGGTATTCTCAGCATGACGCTTGGCGACGACGGTCGACCCGCCATCCCGGGCATACCGATGGCTGACATTGCTGCAGGTTTACAGGGGCTGGCCGGCGTGCTGATGGCACTGTATCGCCGGGAGCAGACCGGCCGCGGAGACTACGTTGAGATCGCCATGTTCGATTCTTTGTTTGCCGCGACGGCAAACATCATGGGGCCGGTTTTCGCCGAGAAACGCCAGCCTGATCCGAAGCACGAGCGCACGACAGGCGGTGGTGCCTTTTATCGCGTCTACGACACCGGTGACGGCAGGCAGATCGTGCTCGCCGGGCAGGAGATGAAATTCGTGATAAGCGTGCTCGATGCGTTGGACCGCAGCGATCTCACTGAGCTTTGCGAACGTGGGCCGGGCCCGCATCAGCAGCCGGTTGTCGAATGTCTCGCCGAGTTCTTCGCGTCGAAGACCCAGGCTCAGGCGCTCGAATGGCTGCAGCAACTCGACGTGTGTTTTGCACCGGTCAATACATTGCTCGAGGCAACGCAGGATCCAAACGTCGCGGCGCGTGATCTCCTGCTTAGTGACGACATGGGCCGAAAGCACCTCGCACCGCCGATCCGCTTTGCGGAAGAACCCGCTCAGCCGGACCTGAGGGCACCTGAACTCGGTGCAGACAATGGCGCAATTCTGGAGAAAAGAGCATGACGCACGGCACGATCGAGGTATCAGGCAACCGCTTCCGCGAAACATTCGGCCGGAGTTACGAAGACTTTCACGTTGGTGACATTTATGAGCACAGGCCGGGGCGCACGGTGACGGAGACCGACAATACCTGGTTCACACTGCTTA
>JASFSB010000433.1:0-3044 GCA_050114615.1 Gammaproteobacteria bacterium | reverse complement strand
GGCGCATTGCATCAAAGGCGATGTAAGCAATGTCGCGACGGTGCGGACCGGCATCGAATATATGATCGAGCTCGTCGACTGGTACAAACGTACGACAAAAGATTCATCGGTTGGCTTCTTTCAGATTGGCGGCGGAATCGCCGGTGATTTCCCGATTTGCGTCGTGCCGCTCATTGAGCAGGATCTGCAGGAAAGCGACATCGCCAAATGGGGCTATTTTTGTCAGATCAGCGACTCGACAACGAGCTACGGCTCGTATTCGGGTGCGGTACCTAACGAAAAGATCACCTGGGGCAAGCTGGCACCCGAGACGCCGAGCTTCGTCATCGAGTCCGATGCGACGATCGTCGCACCGCTCATATTTGCCAGCGTGATGGGCATCTGACATGGCCCGCAGCGTTTCTTATTCTGATTCGGATGCCGCATCAGCGCCGCACTCGGCATGGTCGAGCGCGCATTCACAGGCACTGTATCGGGTCGAGAGCTGGGGAGCGCCGTACTTCTGCATCAACGACGCCGGTCATGTGGCCGTGGAGGTCGAGAGCGAGAAAGGCACACAGATGTCGATCGACGTTGCAGCGGTCGTCGAAGAGCTGCGCGATCGCGGCGTGCAGTTTCCGATGCTGCTGCGGTTCCAGGATATCCTGCGCGGTCAGGTAAAGCGCCTGAACACGGCGTTCCGCTCCGCTATAACCGAATTCGAATATCCGAACGAATACCGAGCCGTATATCCGATCAAGGTCAATCAGCTGCACGAGGTCGTCGACGAGCTTCTCGAGGCTGGCCGTGAGTACGGAATGGGCCTCGAGTGTGGCTCGAAGGCCGAGCTGATCGCTACTTTGCCGCAGGTCGACGGCGAGATGCTGTTGATATGCAACGGTGTCAAGGACTACGAAATGTTGTCTTTGATGGTTGCGTGCCAACAGCTCGGACAAAACAACGTTCCGGTCATAGAGAACTATTCCGAGTTCACCCAATTGAAGGCCCTCGCCTTCGAGACCGGTTTCGTGCCCCAGATCGGCGTACGCGTCCGGCTCGCGACGCGCGGCTCCGGTCGCTGGTCGGAATCCTCCGGCGTGAACTCGAAATTCGGGTTGAGCGTTTCCGAAGTGGTCCGGATGGTGGACGAGCTGGAGGCATCGGGTCTGCCGAAGAAGCTCGTACTGCTGCACTGCCATATCGGTAGTCAGATCGCGGATATTCAGGTGCTGCGTCAGGCTGCCAAAGAGGTCACACGAATCTATTGCGAGCTGATGGAGCGCGGGTGCGAAATCAAATGGCTCGATCTCGGCGGCGGCCTGGGCGTCAACTACGATTCGACCGAAGTCGAAGACGAAGCCGGCATCAACTACAGCCTGCAGGAATATGCCAACGCAATCGTCCACACCGTCAAACAGGTTTGTGACGATCACGAAGTGCGCTGCCCGGGCCTCGTGACGGAAAGCGGGCGCGCTTTGACGGCGCATCATTCGGTCCTGATCGTGCCCGTGCTCACGGCGCGAAAAAGGGAAAATCGACGTGCGGACATCGATGTGCCGGAAGGTGCGGCGGAACCGCTGCCGGCCCTGAAACAGATGCTCGAACGGCTGGACACCGCGACGGCGTCTGCCGAGCTGATCGAGTCGTGGCATGTGGCGAACGAATACCTCGATGAAGCGCGTACTTTATTCAACCTCGGTTATCTGGATCTGCGCGCGCGTGCAACCGCCGATACGCTTTACTGGCGGCTGGCGTCGCGTATTTCGAAGGCACTCGAAGCGTTTCCGGATCTCGAGGCACCGGAGGTGGCCGAACTCAAGAGTTATCTGACTGATCAGTACCTGTGCGACTTTTCCGTTTTTCAGTCCATGCTCGATCACTGGGCGATTGCGCAGCCGTTTCCGATCATGCCCCTGAACCGCCTCGACGAAGAGCCGACCCGACGCGGGATCGTCGTCGATCTGACGTGCGATTCCGACGGCAGAGTCAGTCATTACGTCACCGCGCTCGACGATAAGCGCTACCTGCCGCTGCACGAGCTGCGCGAGTCGGAGACTTACTATCTCGGTTTTTTTCTGATGGGCGCCTATGAAGACGTCGTCGGCGACGCACACAATCTTTTCGGCCGCGTTTCCGAAGCCCATATTTATGCGGACGAAGAAGAGCCGCGGCAGTTCTGGGTCGAGAAGATCATTCCCGGCACGGCCGTCCAGGACATACTCGCGCAGATGCAGTATTTCCCTAACGATCTGCACAGACGCATGAGTGAGCTGGTGCGCTCGAAAATTCGCGATGGCGTCGTGCGCCCCACGCAGGGCATGAGATTTCTCGATCAATACATGGCCTGCTTCGCAAAGAATACCTATTGTGATCCGAGCGAGCTCAGTCGGGGAAAGCCGGATGAGTGATCAGGCAGTCCCGGTGCGCGCAGCGGCGATTCAAATGACCATGGATGAGTCAATCGACCGCAACCTCAGACAGGCGCTCGAGCGCATTCGCGATGCTGCGGCACAGGGCGCGACGCTCATCTGCCTGCCTGAACTGTTTCTTTCGCGGTATTTTTGCCAGACGGAAGACACCGCAGCGTTCGCGCTGGCTGAACCCGTTCCAGGCCCGACGACCGAGATACTCGATGCGCTCGCGAAGGAACTCGACGTGGTCATTGTCGCGAGTATTTTCGAGCGCCGAGCTGCAGGGATCTATCACAACACGGCGATAGTCTTCGATGGAGCCGCAGGTTACGCAGGGATCTATCGCAAGATGCACATACCCGACGACCCCCGCTATTACGAGAAGTTTTATTTCACGCCCGGCGATCTCGGGTTCAGGTCATTCGCCACGCGCGCGGGCAATATCGGCGTGCTGATCTGCTGGGATCAGTGGTATCCCGAGGCGGCGCGCCTGACTGCGCTGGCCGGCGCGGATATCCTCGTTTATCCGACGGCGATCGGCTGGCATCCGGAAGAAAAGGATGCCGTCGGTGCGCAGCAATTCGGGGCCTGGCGCAGCGTCCAGTGCGGGCACGCCGTGGCGAACGGTGCCTTTGTGATCAGCGCCAACCGTAC
>JASFSB010000432.1:0-3051 GCA_050114615.1 Gammaproteobacteria bacterium | reverse complement strand
CGGGACGCCGGTCGGGTCGCCGTCGAAGGCGCTGAGATCGACGGTGGCGCCTGCGAAATCCATCGGCCCGGGCCGGATGGCTGCCCATGCCAGCACGCCGAGCCCAATGACGATGATGACGCCGAGTACGGCCAGTAAGCGTCCGCGGGCCGAATTCTTTTTCATAACCGCGACTATCCACGCGATGCCGGCGTCTTTCAAGCGGCGTGCAAGCCGCGAGCCGCCCCTGGGCGACGCCTGTGCCGCAGGAATCCGCCGCAGGGCCTTGATCGGGCGTCTGCGACCGCGTTAGATTGTGCCTATCAGCAGCGCCGGCTATATACAAGGAGCGCGCAATCATGGAATACACGATTTCGGTCAATGGAGAATCACGCACCGTCGATGTCGACAGTGATACTCCGTTACTCTGGGTTTTGCGCGATTCCCTCGATCTGAAGGGGACCAAATACGGCTGCGGAATGGCCATGTGCGGCGCCTGCACCGTTCACGTCGACGGTGTGCCGATTCGCTCCTGCGTCACGCCGGTCTCGAGCGTCGGGACGGCTGCCGTCACGACGATCGAAGCGGTCGGCGAGACCGATGTCGGCAAGAAGGTGCAGACCGCCTGGCTCGACGTCGATGTCATGCAGTGTGGTTACTGCCAGGCCGGACAGATCATGTCGGCGACGGCGCTGCTCGAGCGCAACCCGCAGCCGTCCGATCAGGATATCGACGCAGCGATGAATGGCAACATCTGCCGCTGTGCGACTTATAATCGCATCCGCGCCGCAATCAGGCAGGCTGCGGGCATGCCTGCTAACGATACGGCGGAGGCATAATCATGGAACAACAGATCTTGCGTCAGCTCGAATCACGCGTTGCCATGCCGAATCTGACGCGTCGCGAATTCATCGTAGCGAGCGTTGCCGCGAGCGGCGGGCTGCTGCTGAGCATCAGCTGGTCACGTTCGGCCAGGGCGCAGGCTGCAGCCGGCGGTCAGCTCAGCCCGTTCGTCCGGATTGCCCCGGACGGGGCCGTGACGATCATGGCGAAGAACCCGGAGATCGGCCAGGGCGTCATCGCACTGCTGCCGATGCTGATCGCCGAGGAACTCGATGTCGCCTGGCGTGACGTGACCGTTGAGCAGGCCATGTACAACCCCATCTATGGACCGCAATTCACCGGTGGCAGTTTCGCCACGCCAATGTACTGGGATCTGCTGCGCCGCGTCGGTGCCGCCGGTCGTCAGATGCTGATGACCGTCGCAGCGGAACGTCTGAGTGTTCCGATTGGCGAACTCGAGACCAGCGAAGGCGTGGTGCGACATGCTGCCAGTGGACGCACGCTGGGCTACGGAGAGCTGGCCGAAGCGGCTGCGGCCGTTCCGCCGCCCGACCCGGCCACGCTGACGCTCAAGGATCCGCAAGACTTTCAGATTATCGGAACCTCGGTGCGCGGGATCGATACGGAGAAGATCGTCGAAGGTCAGCCGATTTTCGGCATCGATGTCGATGTTCCGGGCATGCGCTACGCTGTTTATGAGAAGTCACCGGTTTACGGCAGCAAGATCGTCAGCGCCAATATCGATGCGATCAGGGCACTGCCCGGTGTTCGTAACGCGTTCATCGTCAAAGGTGATGAGACGCCGACCAAAGAAGGTATGGCGATGAATCTGACCGACGGCGTTGCGATCGTTGCCGACAGCTGGTGGACTGCGAATAAGGCACTCGATCAGCTCGAGATCGAATGGGAGGACAATCCGACCGCCGCGCAAAGCACGGCTGGCTGGGCGCAAGCCGCTGCCGCGCTCGCCGGCCAGACGCCGGAAAAGACGGTGCGGATTGATGGTGACATCGATGCTGCGCTGCGCGATGCCGCGACTGTCGTCTCGGCTTCATACGATTATCCGTTCCTGTCCCACGCGACCCTCGAGCCGCAAAACTGCACGGCAAGCGTCACGGGCGATCAGGTCGAGATCTGGGCGCCGACTCAGTTTCCGGAGACCGGACGCGCACAGGTTTCCCGGACGCTCGGCGTTCCGCTGGAGAACATCAAAATCAACCTGACGCGCTGCGGCGGCGGATTCGGAAGGCGGCTCGCCAACGATTACATGGTGGAGGCCGCGAAGATCGCCCAGCTCGCCGGTGAGCCGGTCAAGCTCGTGTGGAATCGGCGCCAGGATCTGCACCACGATATGTACCGGCCAGGTGGATTCCATCACTTTACGGCCGGGCTCGATGCCGATGGCAGGCTGACTGCATTCAAGGATCATTTCATCACGTTCGCCGAAACCACGTATCGCGAAGGCGATCAGCCCGCGAGCTCCGCGGATCTGACGGACCTCGAATTTCCGGCGCGCTTCGTGCCGAATCTCGATTACGGGTATTCCGTTTTGCCGCTCGGGCATCCGACCGGTCCGATGCGCGCGCCCGGTAGTAATGCGCTCGCATTCGTATTCGAGTCATTCATCGATGAGCTCGCAGAAGCGGCCCGGAAGGACCCGCTGGATTTCCGCCTCGAAGTTTATGGCGATCCGCAGATATTCGAGCCACCGCCGCCGATTCTCGGCATACCGCAACCGGAATTCGATACGAGCCGGGTTCACGGTGTGCTGAATCGTGTCGCCGAGGTTTCCGACTGGCGCAACCGCGATCAGCTGCCGCTCGGCACGGGCAAAGGCCTGGCGTTCTACTACTGTCACTTCGGCTATTTCGCCGAGGTCGTGCAGGTCACTGTCGGTCCCAATGGCGTGCCGAAAGTCGACAAGGTCTGGGTCGCCGGCGATATCGGCAGTCACGTCATCAATCCGACCGGCGCCGAGAACCAGGTCCAGGGTGCCGCACTCGACGGCATCGGGCAGGCACTGAATCTCGCGATTACGTTCGAAAAAGGCCGCCCCGTTCAGACGAATTTCCACGATTATCCGCTGATCAGAATGAGTCAGGCGGCCCCCGTCGAAGTGCACTTCGTCAGGAGCGATAACCCGCCGACCGGCCTCGGTGAACCGTCGCTGCCGCCGGCCATTCCGGCGCTCGTCAATGCGATATATGCGGCGACGGGCAAACGCGTGCG
>JASFSB010000431.1:0-3055 GCA_050114615.1 Gammaproteobacteria bacterium | reverse complement strand
ACTCCGAGAGTGCGCGTACATCAGCGACATCCATGTGTTTCATGACTTTCGCCGCTTCACGCTCCCCGAGAGACATCAGCAGAATCGCCGCGTTCTGTCGGCCGGATAATTCAGGTGTTTTAGCCATCTGCGCCCACCCATTCCTTCACGATCCGTGCCACGCGCTCGGAATCACGGTCGACGAGTTGTCTGACTGCACCGACCTTCTCGTCGTAGCTCAACTGACTCGTCATGATGACAGCCGATGCGCCGGGCAGCGCGGCAACGGCGCCGCTGCGTTCCGGCGTCGGCGCCGTAATCATCCTGACGATCGGGCGCACCAGCCCAAAGCCGACCAGCAAAATCGCCACGACACTGAGACCCTGGCGCAGCATGCTGAAGAACTTCGGTGACGCGAAAAACGAGGGCGCTTCGATCTCAGGCAGTGGTGGCGGCTGGTAAAAGGGCACCGTCGTTACGGTGAGCGTATCGCCGCGAGCAGCGTCGAAACCGACCGCCTGACGAACGAGTTGCTCGGCTTTTTCGACGAGCTCGGCGATCGACTGAGTCTGCGGTTGCTCGCCGCCCTGCGCTTCCCCGCCGGCGGACATCGCCTCATTGAGTGCGACAGCGACGGACAAGCGCGTGACGGTGCCACTTTGACGCCGTGTCACACTCATGGTGCGGTCGACTTCAAAGTTTCGGACCTGCCGCGTGGACTGGCTGCCGAGCGCGGCCGCATTCGCTTCGCCTGGCTGATTTGCCGCATTCGCGGCAGCTGCGCCAACCTGCGGAGGCGTATTGCTCAGTGCGCCCGGAACTCCGGCGGGCGCCGCAGTGCCCGCGCTGTTGCGGTCTTCCTGAATCTGCTCGCTTCGAACGACGGTGTTGGCCGGATCGTACGCTTCCCGACTTTCTTCCTGTACCGTGAAATCCACTTCCGCGGTTACGCTCGCGCTGATATTTTCCGGTCCAACCAATTGCGCGAGTAATGTGACGATTCGATCTTCCATGCTCTCTTCGATACGCCTGACGTGCTGCAACTGTCGCTCGCTCAGCGCGAGCTCATCGTCTTCACCCGCGCCGCTGAGCAGTCTGCTGTTTTGATCCAGGACGACGACGTTGCCGGCCTCGAGATCCGGAATGCTGCCCGCAACCAGATGCACGATCGCATCGACCTGCGCGGATTCGAGCGAACGACCCGGAAACAGATTCACCTGAACCGAAGCACTGCGCTTGTCGCGTTCCCGAACGAATACGCTGCTCCGCGGTACCGCAAGATGCACGCGCGCACTCTGCACGGGATTGAGATTGCTGATCGTCCGCGCGAGCTCAGTTTCGAGCGCATGGTGCAGGCGCGCGTTTTCCATGAACTGGCTCGATGTAATACCGGTCTCTGTCTGAATGATTTCCATACCGTAGCCCGCGCCCCTCGGAAGCCCTGCCGAAGCGAGTTCCATACGCGCTTCGTGCAGCAGCTCCGGCGGTACCAGAATGGCGCCCGTACGCCTTTCGAGCTCGTATTCGATCCCACTCGATTGCAGTTGCGCGACGATTTCTGCTGCTTCGGCGTCGCTGACGTTTGCGTAGAGAGTCGAGAACCCTGAATCGCTCAGCCACAGCGCCGCGGCGAGTCCGGCTCCGATACTGATTGCGAGGCCGACCAGCAGCAAGACCTGCCGCACCGCAGGCGCGTTCCTGACGAGGGCAGATAAGTTGTTACCTGTTTGCTCTTCCGGATCCATATCTCTATTCGCTTCAGCTGGTTAGTTACCGTTGCCCAAATCGAGTTCTAGACAGACATGTTCATGATTTCGCGATAAGCATCGACGATGCGATTCCGCGCTTCGGACATCGCCTGAAACGACACGCTCGCCTTCTGCATTTCGACGACGACTTCGGCAATGCTCGTATTCGGGTCGCCGGCCTGAAACTTTTCCGTCAGCACTTCGGCGCTGCGCTGATGAGCATTCACCGCTTCGATTGCTTCCCTGAAGGCCGTGCTGAATCCTTCCCCGCGCTCCGGCGTCTGCAATTTCGCAGGGCCGCTGTCGATACGCTGCGACAGCTCGCGAATCTGCGCGAGCACGCTGCCAATCTCTGTCTCGATCGTACTCATTGATCCTTGCTCCGGGTTCCTCTTGTTGCCCGCTGGCCTGGAATGTCGATACCTGCCTCACGCAGCTTCGCCAGCTTGTAACGCAGCGTTCGAGGACTTACGCCGAGAGCCTCGGCCGCTGCCTTCCTGCAGCCGCCGGAATGCTCCAACGCGTCCAGGACGAGCTGGCCCTCGACATTCTTCAGGTTCGACCGCAGCGCCGAATCTTCGGTGTCGGCGACATCCGGCGTCTGATCAAACGGGTTGATTCCTGCACCTAGCTCCGCCGGCTCGAAGATCAGATCCGTCGTGGTCAGCTGATCACCCGGGTTCAGTATCAGTGCGCGTTCGATCAGGTTATACAGTTCACGTACGTTACCTGGCCATGCGTATTCCAGCAGCGCCTGAGTCGCCTCGGCGCTCAGTTGTGGAATCTTTCGCTGACCGCGACACTGAATACCCATGAAGTGTCTGGCGAGCGCCAGAATGTCGCCCACGCGTTGACGCAGCGGCGGCAGATGCAGCGGAAACACGCTGAGTCGATAGAAGAGGTCCTCGCGAAAGCGACCGCGCCTCACGCAATCACCAAGATCCCTGTTCGAGGTCGCCAAAACGCGAACGTCCAGCTTGATGCATGCATCCGCGCCGACCCTTTCGACTTCCCTCTCCTGGAGCACACGCAATAACTTGGCCTGCAGTCCGAGATCGATCTCCGAGATCTCGTCGAGCAGCAGTGTGCCGCCCTGAGCCTGCTCAAACTTGCCGGCCCGCGTTACGTGCGCGCCGGTGAAAGCACCCTTCTCGTGCCCGAACAGGATCGCTTCGAGCATATTTTCGGGAATGGCAGCACAGTTCAGCGCGACAAACGGAGCGTCGGCCCGCGGGGAGCAGCGATGTATATGCCGTGCAAACACCTCTTTACCCGTTCCGCTTTCACCCGTCAGCAACACTGTCGCATCGGTCGCGGCGACCCGTTCG
>JASFSB010000430.1:0-3057 GCA_050114615.1 Gammaproteobacteria bacterium | reverse complement strand
CCGGGTGTTTCTCCAGCTTGTCCGCAAGTGCCTCACTGGCGTCGTTGAATCCGGCGATGACGCTCGTGCGGACATTCGCCTCCGCCATGCAGAGCCGTTTCATCAAGACATTCAGCGCGAGCTCGGCACACCACAGCAGCACGGGCGTCGACATGGCCCAGAGCACGATGGCGCGACGGGAGAACTCCTCCGACAACTTAGTCGCATACCCGATCGCGAGCAGCACACCCAAAATGGCGGTCCAGCGAATCACGATCCGCACACCAAGGGTGAACGGGCCAAGCATGGTCACGAGGGTGTGATCTCTTGCCGGCTTCAGCAGCAGGGCAGCCAGCAGCGAGGCGATCATCGCCAGCGCAATGAAGAATTCGTTGAAATCCACCTGCATGACGAATGTCGCCAGATACAGGTTCAGCGGAACAATCAGTGCCGGAATGCCGGCTTCGAGCGCCGACAGGGCGGCCACCGGCATACTATGGCTGGCGTGAATCGACTGCGTATTCAATGCGAAGAGGAGCTTTTTCTTATTATTATCAGGTCACCGCGCAGTCTGATCGATTCGGGCCGATCGGACTGTGACCTGCGTCAAATAAATGGACATTCGGATGGGAATGGTGGGCGATGCTGGGATCGAACCAGCGACTTCTGCCGTGTGAAGGCAGCGCTCTCCCGCTGAGCTAATCGCCCGGAGTCCGGCGCCCATTGTCCTGGCTCCTGCCCGTGCGATCAAGCGGGCGGTCGAACTGCCGTTCGGAAATGTGGATGCGTGTCATCGGACCGGATTGCAGTCTGTAGTACTCTTGTCGGCCTGGTGATTTACGAGGTTCATCACGCATGAAAGTCACGATTTTCGGCACTGGCTACGTCGGCCTGGTGACGGGTGCCTGTCTGGCCGAGACGGGCAACCATGTGGTCTGCGTAGACATTGACGAGGAAAAAATTGCCCGACTCGAGCGTGGCGAAGTGCCGATCTATGAACCCGGCCTCGAGGCGATCGTCCATCGGGCGGTTGATGCCGGTCGACTCGAGTTTACGACGGACGTCGCTCGCGGCGTGGCGCATGGGCTGTTCCAGTTCATCGCGGTCGGCACGCCGCCTGATGAGGACGGCTCCGCCGATCTGCGCCATGTGCTGGCTGTGGCGAGATCGATCAGTGAGCATATGGATGAATACCGAATCGTCGTCGATAAATCGACGGTTCCGGTCGGCACCGCCGACAAGGTCAAAGCAGAAATGCTGCGCGTTCTGGCCGAGCGACGCGTCAGCATCGATTTCGACGTCGTCTCGAACCCGGAATTCCTCAAAGAGGGCGCGGCGATCGAGGATTTCATGAAGCCGGACCGTGTCATCGTGGGAACGGACAATCCCCGGACCGCCGAGCTGCTGCGCGCCTTGTATGAACCGTTCAATCGAAATCACGACCGGCTGATCGTCATGGACATCCGCTCCGCCGAGCTGACCAAATATGCCGCCAATGCGATTCTGGCGACGAAGATCAGCTTCATGAATGAGCTGGCTAACGTTGCGGAGCTGGTCGGCGCCGATATCGAGCATGTGCGGCTGGGTATCGGCTCGGATCCGCGTATCGGTTACGAGTTCATCTACCCGGGCGCCGGTTACGGCGGTTCCTGCTTCCCGAAAGACGTCAAGGCACTTGCGGCTTCAGCCAGGGCCTACGGGTTCAGCGCCGAGCTGTTGCAGGCTGTCGAGCGAGTCAACGATCGACAAAAGCAGATGCTGTTCAGAAAGATCGAGAGTCATTTCGGCAACGGTCTGCCCGGGAAGTCGATCGCTTTGTGGGGCCTTGCGTTCAAACCCAATACGGACGATATGCGAGAAGCCTCGAGCCGCGTGCTGATGGAGGCACTGTGGGCGGCTGGCTGCACCGTCCGTGCTTACGATCCCGTGGCAGGGGAGGAGACCCGACGAATCTACGGCGAGCGCGACGATCTCGTGCTCTGTGACAATGCCGTCGATGCACTCGCCGGTGCCGATGCGCTGGCGATCGCGACCGAGTGGCGTGAGTTCCGCAGCCCGGATTTCGACGTGATTCGCGCAGCGCTCAGCGAACCGGTCATTTTCGACGGCCGCAATCTGTACGACCCGAAATTCATGCGTGATCAGGGATTCAGTTACTACGGGATCGGGCGGGGGGCATCGGTTACCCGTGTCGCAGACGACGCGCAGGTGGCGGCCGGGCTGTGATTGCGGAATGATCGCGATGCTGGTGCTACCGTTCGAAGGGGGAAATCTGCGCCGCCGCGTCAAGGTATTCATCAGCAAGCACTTTACGCGTTCTCGCTACGACTATCGGCGTGAGTGGCTGCGCCTGATAGAAACGCTGGTCGGGCGAACCGATGAGCTGCCGCTTCGCGCCAGGGCCGTGAAGGCGCTGGCCGAAATCGTCAACAGCGACCGCGGGGAATTGTGGATACGGGACAACGAATCGTCCGATTTTCAGCCGCACGGCAGCTGGGGCTCGGAGGTTCCGGCGCAGCCGATAGCGAAGGACTCCGACCTGGCACGCTACCTGATCAGCTCGAACTGGGTCGTCGATACCGTCGAATATCTGGCGAAGCCTGATCTGTATAACAATGCGTTTTCGCCGACCGAGGAGTTTCTCCGCGAGCGGTCTATTTACGTGCCGATCGTCAGCCGCGACCGACTGATCGGTATCGTTCGCGTCGACCGGCCACCGGGCCTCGGAGCGATGAGTTACGAGGATCACGATCTGTTGAAGACGGCAGGACAGCAGGTCGCGGTCTTTCTGGTGCACGAGCGCGCGCAGGAAGCACTGTTCGAGACGCGCCAGTTCGAGGCATTTTCGAAGCTCACGGCGTTCCTGATGCACGATCTGAAGAACGTGATCGCTCAGCAGGATCTCGTCGTGTCAAACGCGCGACGCTTCAAGCATCATCCGAAATTCATCGACGACGCAATCTCCACGATCGCCTCGAGTGTTTCGCGCATGCGCAAGATTCTCGATCGCCTGCAGGGTGCAACGCGCATCGACCGCTCGTCGCGGATCGACCTCATAGAGCTGCTGCACGAAGTGTC
>JASFSB010000429.1:0-3070 GCA_050114615.1 Gammaproteobacteria bacterium | reverse complement strand
GGGTCGAAGGTTATACCTATGTCCCGGATTTCATGTCTCCGCAGGAACTGAAGCGACTCATCGATGAGGGCTCGGACGATATCGTGATCGTCGATACGGCGGCGGAGCTGATTTTCGAGGAAGAGCGGATTCCGGGCGCGATCAATTATCCCTGGGTCCACGAGCTGGCATTACCGGTGCCGCTGCCGCGTGACAAGACACTCGTTGTATATTGCGCATGCAATGACCACGAAGACTCGGTCGACATGGCGAAAAAACTCTCGCAGGTCGGATATCTGGACGTCAAGGTGCTCGAAGGTGGCTGGTTCGAATGGCTGGATCTCGAATACGAGATTGCCGGGCTGGCGGCCGAAGACTGAGCGGGACGAGGAGCGAAGCACGATGAACAGGATCAGGCACTGCGGGTTTGCCCTTTGCGGGCTGATTCTGCTCGGCGGTCTGGCGTCGGCCGAAATGATCTCCGGTCTCGAAGTCGGCGCACCGACCGTTTCCATTCCTGTGCTGGATGTGACCGGCGCCTATGCGGGCAAGCGTATCTGCTACGTCTGCGAATTTCAGGACGATCCCAATGTGCTCGCATTCTTTCGCGATACCGGCGATGCGACGGCTGATCTGATCATTCAGTTGAATGAACTCTATCTCGAACGCAAAGACGAGAACTTCAAGGCAGTCGCAGCCATCGTCGCGGGCGAAGAGGCTGCACCCTGGCTCGAGGCGCTCAACGCGCGCGCGAATATAGAAATCCCTCTCGTGGTCTTGCGGCGCGGGCCGAAAGACGTTGCCGTACGGCTCTACGCGCTCAACCCCGAGGTCGACAACACGTTTCTCGTGACCGTCAATCGCTTCGTTTCGGCAAACGTTTCAGCGATCGAGCCCGATCAGTTCGACCAGGTTGTCGAGGCAACGGCGCAGATGCTGGCCGGTCTGTGAGCCGGCAAAGCATCGCAGCAAGTCTGGCCGTTGCGCTGTTCGTCGCGCAGTCCGCGTTCGTCCGCGCCCAGGAAGCGGATTCCGAAGTTGCGATCATTACGCCGTCGGGAATCGCAGCACTCGTTGACGCGAATCACTCAAAGGTCGTCGTCGTCAATTTCTGGGCGACCTGGTGTCCGCCGTGCCTGCGCGAGTTTCCGGACATTATCTCGGTGTACGAAGACTTTTCCGACCGGGGACTCGAGGTCGTCGCCGTCTCTATGAACGAAGCTGACGAACGTGAGGATATCGCAGAGTTTCTGACGAACTTCGCGCCGCCGTTTCCGGTTTACCGGGCAGCGAGCATCGACAGTGAGTTCTATGAGGGTGTGCTGAACTCCTGGTTCGGCGAAATGCCGATGACATTGATTTTCGATCCCAGCGGTGAGCGTATTCACGTTCACAAGAAGCCACTGACGTACGAGGAGCTGTCCGCGCAGGTCGCTGCTTTGATACCGTGACCGGAGGCGCACAGTCGGATCTGTTCGGCTATCGCAGGTACTGGGCTCATCGCCTGACGCCTGCGCCATTTCTGCCGATGAGCCGTGCAGAGATGGATGCGCTCGGCTGGGACCGATGCGATGTGATTCTCGTGACCGGCGATGCGTATGTCGATCATCCCAGTTTCGGTATGGCGATCGTCGGCCGCGTGCTCGAGGCGCAGGGATTCCGAGTCGGCATCATCGCGCAACCGGATTGGCGCTCGACTGCGGACTTCATGCAACTCGGTGAACCGACACTCTTCTTCGGTGTGACGGCCGGCAATATGGATTCGATGGTCAACCGCTACACGGCTGATCGACGAATCCGTCGCGACGATGCCTACACGCCGGGCGGGGAAGGCGGTCAGCGGCCCGATCGCAGCGTGATTGTCTACTCGCAGCGCGTGCGCGAGTGCTTCGCCGAGTCTCCAATCGTCATTGGCGGCATTGAAGCGAGCCTGCGACGAACCGCGCACTTCGACTACTGGCAGGAAAAGGTCAGGCGCTCGATCCTGCTGGACGCACGAGCCGATCTGCTGGTCTTCGGCAACGGCGAACGGCAGATCGTCGAGATCGCACACCGGCTCGCGGTCGGTGAGGCAGTCGATTCGCTGCGTGAGATTCGCGGCACTGCTTTCGCGGGCTCGAGAGCGGACGCCGAGTGGTTCGAGATCGATTCGAGTGCAATCGATTCACCCGGTGCAGTCGACCCGCAGCCTGACCCGTACGCCTTCGCGCCGCGCCACGGCGGTTCGTCACCGCCGCAGACCGTGCATAACACACGCGACGTCCCGAACGAAGCGCGCGCATGCAGCGTCATTCGGCTGCCGAGTTTCGAGAAGGTCAAAGGAGACGCGGCGTTATACGCGCACGCCTCACGGATCGTTCATCTCGAATCCAACCCCGGCAATGCGCGCGCGATCGTTCAGCGCCACGGCTCGAGGGATATCTGGCTCAATCCGCCGCCAATACCGCTCACGACCGCAGAGATGGATCGGGTTTACGAGTTGCCTTATGCGCGGACTCCGCATCCCCGTTATGGCGAAGAACGCATACCGGCTTACGAAATGATTCGCTTCTCGGTGACGATTCAGCGTGGCTGCTTTGGTGGCTGCACATTTTGTTCGATCACGGAACACGAAGGCCGCATCATTCAAAACAGAAGCGCAGACTCGATTCTGCGGGAAGTTGAAACGATTCGTGACACCGTGCCAGGATTCACTGGCGTCATATCCGATCTCGGCGGTCCGACGGCGAACATGTATCGGCTTGCGTGCAAGAGCCGCGAAATCGAAAGCGCATGCAGAAGGCCCTCGTGCGTCTATCCCGGTATTTGCCCGAACCTCAATACCGACCATAAGCCCCTGATCGATCTTTATCAGCGCGCGCGTGAGCTGCCCGGGATCAAGAAAGTGCTGATTGCTTCAGGTGTGCGTTACGACCTCGCAAACGAGTCGCCCGAATACATTCGGGAACTCGCGCAGCATCACACAGGCGGATATCTGAAGATCGCGCCAGAGGCGATTTCCGAAGGACCTTTGTCGAAAATGATGAAGCCCGGCATTGGTACGTACTACCGCTTCAGGAAGCTCTTCGACCGCTACTCGAAAGCCGCGGGA
>JASFSB010000428.1:0-3080 GCA_050114615.1 Gammaproteobacteria bacterium | reverse complement strand
CGAACGTGCATTCGTCAGGCTTCGAAACACATTGTCGGTGTGTCCGGCACCGAACCGGACGACGACGTCGCTGACGGGTTCGATATTGGTTTGAGGACTCACCTGGCCATGCGCGGTTCCGGCTGTCAGGGCAGACACGCACAGCAGCGACATACCGAGCGCCAGACGAGGGTTTCCGAGCTTGCGCGGACCGAATTCTTTGTCGAGTTTAGACACCTGCGTCTCCATACGCGTGATAACTCCCATAGGTCAGTAGGTCGCCGCTCTCGTCGGCTCTGTTCAATACGAGCCCGATTGCCTTATCGCTGTCGAGCTTCTCGATCGCTTCATGAACGGCGTGACGCGGGGTCGCATCGGCCAGCACGACCAGGGCTATCTGGCCGACTGAACGTGACAGGATCGAGGATTCCGAGGTGAGCAGCAGCGGTGACGAATCGAATATGACTATCTGTCCCTGCCGCATCGATGCAAGACGCTCACACAGTTCATCCATCTGGGAACTGCGCAGGTACTCCGCAGCATGACCGTCCCGACTCCCGAGCGGCAGCACCGACAAGCCGGAAATATTGGTCGGCAGAACCACCGACTCGAGCGAAACCGACGGATCCTTCAGCAGGTCCATCAGGCCGGGCTCCTTTTCGACACCGAGCAGACGACTGAGCTGAGGGTTGCGACAATCGACGTCCACCAGCAGAACCTGCCAGTCCTTCTCGCTGGCCAGGCTGAGGCTCAGATTCACGCTCGTGAAGGTCTTGCCCTCGCCGCCCAGAGAAGATGCCACCATCACGAGATTGCCCCGCGGGTTCTCCGGTACCTCTTCTGCGGCTTTACGCAGGATCGGCTGCTTGATGAGCCGATACTCATCGGCAAGCCGCGAATTCTCCAGCGCGCACAATCCGGCTTCACTCAGTGCCGAGGTACTGAACTCGATCATCCGGCCTTCGGCGACCAGTTCCTCATGCGCGGCGCCGTTGCGAACAATCGTTTTGCTCTGCGGAGCGACTCGCGCGACCACCGGCTGTTTCCGTGTGGTTTGCGGCACGCCGCTTTGTTTCTGGATGCGCTGCAGCGCCCTTTCGATGACACTCATGACGCGCCTCCCAGCAACAACGAATGCAGGCCGATTCCCATCGTTTCGAGCCCAACGAGCACGCCGCAGCCCACAAAGAGCAATGCGAGCGCGAGGGCGAACTGGACTGACGATGCGCGAACCGTAGCTGCATAGCGCTCGCTCCAGGCGTGACTCACCGTGCCGAGAACCGGCAGACCGATATCACGGCGCAGGGCGCGAGCGGTGCTGAATATCGGCCACAGCTGTGCGCAGCCATAGCATAGTAATGCGCCGGCAAATATCGCTCCGATCACGACGGCAATGTACATGAGCTTGCGGGGCGGGCCGACCGGATCGAGCGTCGCAAGCGGCGGATCGATCACGCGAAAGTCGGCCTCTCGCGTATCGGTCGTCGCCTTCAGCGTCAGCCCCTGGGCTTCGCGGCTGCGCACCAGCGCAAGGTACTGCTCGTAGATGACTTCATAGTCGCGATTGAGCTGCGCCAGCTCGGCCTCGACCTGGGGCAGTTCGTTGATCAGCCCCTGCAATTCGGTGACGCGTTCGGTTCTGTCCTCGATATCGGCTTCGAGCGTCGCGATCTCGACCTCGGTATCGTTCATCTCGATTTGCAGGGCCTGGCGCACGGGATTCGCCGAGAGCGTGTACAGCTCCAGATCCGAACCCTCGAGTCCCATCGCTGCGAGCTGCGCCTCGCGCTGAGCCTTCAGCAGATCCAGCGTCTCACGAAGCGCGATGACGTCCGGATGGCGTTCCGTATATTCGAGCAAAGCGAGATCGAGCTGGCTTTCATAGTCGCGAATTCTGGCGTCGAGACTATTGGCCGGAAGATTGTCGGCGGCCGTGGGATCGGATCCCGGCAGGACCGTCGCAGACTGATCGAGCTGTGCCTGGAGCTGATTACGCTTCGAGCGCAACAGCCGCAGGTCGCGACGCGCGGTCGCCAGTCCGTCGTTTTCGGTCCGCATGCGTTCGTAGTAGTCGCCCTCGGCACCGGGGAGACGATTCGCATTGCGGCGCTTGAACGCTGCCAGCGCTTCCTCTGCATTGGCGAGCCGCACTTCGTATTCTGCCACTCGCTCATCGAGAAACTGCTCGGCGGATTCGCCGCTGCGACGACTCTCGGTCAGCGCCGCTTCGACGAACGTGGCGAGAAGCGCCTCGACCACATTCTGCGCCGTCTGACGGCTGGAGTTCTCATAGCTGATCGCGTAAATATTGTCCGGTTGATAGCGGGTGCTGCCTGTCGAGGCGATCGAAATATTGCTTCTCAGGCGCGCCAGACGAATCTCCATCTGTCGCTCCGATTCGATACCCTGCGCGAGACCGGCTTTTTCCAGAACGCTCACCAGCCGATCCCTTCCCAGCAGAGCCTCGCGAATATAGGTAATCCGGTCCTGCGCCTGCGGTGACGGGTTGTTGTTGCCGCCAAGAATTTCGGAGATCACGGAGTTCGCGTCGACGAACACGCGTGCTGAGCTCTGATAGACGTCCGGCATCTTCGAGACATACAGCCAGCCAGCCAGACTGATGACCCACGCCGTCAACAACCCGTAGCGGCGAAAACGCAGCGCACTGCGAATCTCGCTAAGGACGTTTTTGATACTTTCCTGCATTACAGCGATCTACCTACCCTTGATGGCTCAAAACACGCTTGCCGGAACTACGACGACGTCGCCCGGCTGAACATCGCGATTCTCGCTGAGGTCACCCCGGTTGAGCAGGCGGTCGAGACGCACGCGAGTTTCCTCCGCTTCACCGTCGACGGTGCGGACTAGCTTGCTTCTGTTCCCGGAAGCGAATTCGGTCAGACCGCCGACTTCGAGCATCACATCGAGCAGTGTCATTCGCTCGCGATACGGAATCGAACCCGGATTGGCGACCTCTCCGAGCACACGAATCTGTGCATTGAAGGTTCCGACGAACTGCTCGACGACGATCGTCACCTGCGGCGAGCGAATGTATTCCGACAATACGTTTTCGATATCTCGCGCTAGCTCGGTGGGGGTTT
>JASFSB010000427.1:0-3081 GCA_050114615.1 Gammaproteobacteria bacterium | reverse complement strand
ACGCTGCCACGAGTGCGCTGGCCACGGCTGCCGATTACGAGCTCGAAGGCAGCCGTAACGAGACGTTCATCACCCTCAATGCGACGCTGATGCGCCTGTACATCGAACGCCACGGCATCGAAGCCGACAGACTTTCGGGCTTCTCGATCACCGCGCATCACAACGCGATGACCAACCCCTATGCGCTGTTCCACAAGCGCTTAACGCCGGAAGACTACTGCGCTTCGCGCATCGTCGTCGATCCGCTGCGCCTGTACGATATTTCACCGGTCTGCGATGGCGCTGCCGCGGTCGTGCTGGCGAATGCCGACGTCGCGCGGCAGATCACGCGCCAAAGCGCCGGGATTCGCGTTGCTGCCTCCAGCGTTGCGACCATGCCGCTGGCGCTGACGAAGCGCCCCGACCCACTCGACCTGACTGCGGTGCGGCAGTCGCTGCAGGACGCCCTGAAGCAGGCCGGCGTCGATCGCAATCGGATGGATCTGTTCGAGCTGCACGATGCCTATACGATCATGACGGCACTGTCGCTCGAAGCCAGTGGCTACGCCGAGGCGGGCCAGGGCTGGAGGATGGCCGACGCCGAGCGCACCGGCCTTCGGGGCGAGCTGCCCATCGCAACTTTCGGCGGACTGAAGGCACGCGGCCATCCGGTCGGGGCGACCGGCGTGTATCAGATCGTCGAGGCCTGCCTGCAGCTGCGCGGCGAAGCGGGTGAAAATCAGGTGCCCGATCCGGAATTCGCGCTGACACAGAATATCGGCGGCACAGGCTCCAGCGTCGTCAATCACATACTGCAACGAGTGGCGTAAGCGCGGGATCCGGCGCCTAAACCTCGCCTATGCGGACGCCTGCGGCATTCGGCTCTATCGCAATGAGGCTCGGACGCGGTGCGGCACCGGAGCCGTCAGGCCAGTCGCTCGCCGGATTGCGCACGCTGCCGCCGGCACCTGGATGCTGCACGCTGAGAAACAGCGTACGTTCGTCAGCGGTAAACTCGCAGCCACAGATTTCCGCACCAACCGGGCCCTCCATAAACTGCCGCACGGCGCCGCGCCCGGGTCCGTCGAGCGGACAAACGAAGCAACCGTTATTGCCTCTGGGCTGCGCCCCGTCGGTCACGATCCACAGATTGCCACGCGAGTCGACCGCAAGATTGTCAGGATTGGCAAATCCGGACAGGTCCGTGGGATCGGTGATTCCACCGAAGTAGACATCCCGGGGGCCCATTGGCGCCGCGGTGACTGAAACGAGCCGTCCGGACGCGCTATCGCCGGCAACCACCAGAACCTCCCAGGTGAACCGTTCTGCGACGGCATGGCTGCCCGTTTCGCGAAACTCGAGAATATGCCCGCCGGGGTTACCCGTGCGCGGATTGGCGGCGTCGACGTTCGTGTCGATCCCGCGCTGCGCCGCCATGCCGCGCGGCGCGGCGCCGCGGGCGGTGTTTTGAGTGCACGCGAGATATACGCGGCCGGTCGCGGGATCGAGCGCCACGTCTTCGGGACGATCGAGCGGCGTTGCCTGCAGCAGGTCGGCCGCCCCGCGACAGTTCATCACAACGTCTGCCTGCGAGTCGAAACCCGCCGCCGGCGACAACGGGCCGTCCATCGACCACACGAGAGGTAGCCATGTGCCCGTCCCATCGCCCTCGAGCTTTGCCACGAACAGCGTGCCGTCATCGAGCAGGCTGCGATTAGCCGCCGGATCTCCGGCGACGAATCTGCGATTACTGACGAACTTGTAGAAGTACTCGAATACCTGATCGTCGCCCATGTAAACGACTGCTCGCCCGTCTTCGGCGATCACCGTCGTTGCGGACTCGTGACGAAACCGACCGAGCGCCGTCAGTTTGCGCGGCCGAGCCTGCGGATCGAGCGGGTCGATTTCGACGATCCAGCCGAATCTGAACGGTTCGTTCGGGTAATCGGCGAGATCGAAGCGCGAATCGCCGATTTCCCAGCCGTAGGTGCTGCCGCGTCTGCGATAGCCGAATCGGTCATGAAACGCCTGCGCCTGCGCATCGAGTTCCGCAGCCTGACCGTTACCGAAAAAATCCTGCACGTTTTCTTCAGCCGTCAGATAAGTACCCCAGGGGGTGACGCCTGCGGCACAGTTACCCATCGTGCCATTGCCGAGCGCTGCCTGTCCTGGCGCACCGCCCAGCAGCCGGTGCCGATCCGCGGGTCCGGAGAACGCCATTTCGGTGTGCGCCGTAATGCGGCGGTTGTAGCGCGAATCCACGACGGGCCGCCAGTTCTCACCGTCACGCAGCAATTCCACGACGCTGACGCCGACAGCGGCCTGCATGACGCCAACGCATTCCGGATTGGCTGCGATATACGCTCCCAGGTGGCGCTCCCGTGCTGCCTCACGCCACCCGGGGAACATCAGCGACGGTGACGGAAACTCATTGTTGACGCACACAACGAGGCGGTCCGCGCTCAGCGCGAAGACACCGACACCGTCGCAGTTGTAACCAAACTGCCTTGCCTGCGCGGCGGCCGCACCGGAACGCAGCAGCGCGCCGTCGGAGACAGTCAGGGGATCGAGCGCCTGCGCATCGGGGAACAGCGGATCTCCCCAGCGAATGATCGTCGTGGCGCGGTAGCCATCGGGCACGACGACCGTATCGCGCCCGCGGGGCGAAATCGCCGCGAACCCTGCCGCGGCAGCTGTGCCGGCATGGCGTGCACACGCTGGCAGCATCCCGGCTGCCGCCAGGCCTGATCCCATCGTGATCGCGCGTCGGCGACTCAGGCGAGTTTCCAGCAGTAGCTGCAGATGTTCGGGACTCTTTGATCTCATCGATGCACGTAGCGACCAGCGTTGCCTGCCATGTTAGCCTATCGGCTTTGTTTTAAAGTGCGACGCAGCAAAGGAATTCGAAGAAATGGCCGAACGAGCGAACATCCCCGACATCAGCATGGATGCCAACGCCCTCTATCGAGAAGAGTCGTTCACTGACCGACGCGTTGGCAGCATTCAGCGACTGACGCCGGTCACCGCAGATGGCAGTGATGATGCCTCGCGATCTGTCATCTACGTCGGCCAGACGCAGCTGATGACACCGGGCGGCGCGTT
>JASFSB010000426.1:0-3083 GCA_050114615.1 Gammaproteobacteria bacterium | reverse complement strand
CCGCATTACCGCCGGTCGGATCTGCGACACGCACGGTGATCTTCGCCCGGAACATATCTTTCTGACCCAGGACCCGCAGATCATCGACTGCCTCGAGTTCTCTGCCGAGCTGCGCCAGCTGGATACTGCTGAAGAAATCAGTTTTTTGGCGCTCGAATGCGAACTGCGTGGACGAGCAGACATCGCTCGCCGGTTCCGCGAACTATACTGCAGTGCCTGCGCGGACGACGTGCCACGCAGGCTGTTTGACTACTACCGCAGCACGCGCGCGCTGGTGCGGGCGTTTCTGAGCGCCTGGCATCTCAGCGAGACGCCGGACAAGCAGGCGTTTCGTCACTGGCTCGACCAGACGCACTGGTATATCCGCGCGGCAGAGACGAGTATCGAACGAGCGTGCGGCGGAGACTGAGATTCCCGGCCAGGCTGCCCCGCTGCAGCCAACGCAGGCATCCAGGTAAAACTGCGTATCGCGAGGAGACTTCCACCGGCGCTACCTTATACGACCTCAATCCAATCGCGAGGAACGCTCCATGACGGTCGAAGCCGTTTTCAACCCCAACGTTGCCACGATCGACAGCCAGGCGAGCGTTCAGGAGGCAGCGGAGCTGATGCGACACGAGCACGTCGGCGATCTGATCGTGACGGAGCTGCGCAACGAGCTCACGGTGCCGATTGGCGTCATCACCGATCGGGACATCGTGATCGAAATTGTCGCGAGAAAAGCGGAACCGTCGCAGATCCGGGTTGGCGATACGGTATGGCGCGAGTTGCTCGCGCTGCGTGAAGACGCTGGCATCGCTTACGCGCTGCGCGCAATGCACCGTGCGGGCGTTCGCCGCGCACCCGTCGTGAAAGCCACTGGCGCCCTGTCCGGCGTGCTGGCCATTGACGATGTTCTGGAGCACCTGGCTGATTTGCTCGGCGAGGTCGCCGGCACCATACGCGCTCAGCAGGCCGCGGAAGCCAAACGGCTGCCCTGACAGGCGGCCGCATAGATCAACTTCACAGGGACTGTCAGGAGGATTTACAGAAAATGCTTGTCGAACAACTGATGTCGAGAACCGTTCAATCCTGCCGCTGCACCGATACCGTTGCCCGAGCCGCGCAGCTCATGTGGGAGTTTGACTGTGGCTGCCTGCCCGTCGTGTCCGAAGATGGCGCGGGGCTGATCACCGGCGTCGTCACGGATCGCGATATCTGCATGTGTGCACTGTTCAGGAACGCACCGCTGCGCGAAATTCCGGTATCCGAAGCCATGGCCAGAGAAGTGCTCGTCTGTCACCCTGGTGACAGCCTCGACGAGGCCGAACTGATCATGCGCGAAGCGCGCGTGCGGCGATTGCCGGTGGCGGATGAAACAGGCGCACTCGTTGGCATGCTGTCGCTCGCAGATCTCGCACAGGAGGCCGTGCGGGAGCTGGTGACGAGCAAGGCCGATATTTCGGAAGCGGACGTCGGTGACACGCTGGCCGCTATCTGTTGTCCGCCACACAAGGAGCTCGCAGCCTGAGACATCCGCGGTCTTTTTCCCTTCGGCAACGCGGCGATCACTGATCGCCTTCGGCGAGCAGCTTTGCGACTGTTTCCATCAGCTCATCCGCATCGACGGGCTTGCTGAGTAACCGGCATCGGTCGAGACCGCGCGCCGCCGCCGCGGGACTGGCCGACGTATCGCCGCTGACCAGGATGACCGGCAGCGGACGCTGCATCGCACCGCGGACCTCAGCGATCGTGTCGAGACCCGTCTTCCCGCGACCGAGATGGTAGTCGCAGATCATCAGATCAGGCGGCGCGTCCCCACGATTTCGCAGCGCCTTCAGGGCTTCCGCTGCGCCTGGGACGACAATGCAATCGAGTCCGGTCGATCCCAGAAGCATCGATGTGGCATTCGCAACGGCCAGGTCATCGTCGACGATCAGGACGAGTGCATGCTCGGGCAGCGACGGGGCAGCCCTGGCGCCGCCGCGATCCTCGGCTGGCGGCTGCGATCGTGACCGCGGCACGCTCAACGAAAACCGCGAACCCTTACCCACCGTCGAAGATACCTGCAGCGAGCATCCCAGCAGGTCGGCTGCGCGGCGCGCAATGGCGAGCCCCAGTCCGACGCCTTCCTGCGAGTCCCGCCCGGCGCCATCCGGATTCCGGTAGAACGCTTCGAAGATCAACTCGAGCTCTTCCGGCGCGATACCGATGCCCGTGTCCAGCACTTCGAGCCGTACCGTGTCCGGCGCCGTGCGGCATCGGAGGCTGACGACACCCTTTCGCGTGTAGCGAATCGCGTTGCTGAGCAGGTTTTGCATGATCTGGCACAGCAGCGTCGGGTCAGTCCGGATGACCGTGTCGCAATCGCTGACGACGAGTTCGAGCCCTCTGGACTCAGCCAGGGCCGCGAATTCAGCGTGCAGACGCCTGAGAATTCGATCGACTGAGCAGTCGGTAATATCCGGTTTGATCACGCCGGCATCGAGTCGGCTGATGTCGAGCAGTGAGTTGAGAAGCTCCGACATCACGCGCAGCGCTTCGGACTGATTGGCTACTGCCATTGCCGCCGTCGAACCGATCGGCACGCTGCGCGTCAGCACGGTGTTCAGCAGCTTCAGCGTCTGCAGCGGTTGCCGCAGGTCATGACTGGCCGCGGCCAAAAAGTCACTTTTCGCCCGATCCGCCTGCTCAGCGACATGCCGCGCAGTTTTGAGCGACTGCTCATCAGCTCGCCGTGCCGTGATGTCGCGAATCGCCGCCACGATGAATGCCTCTGCGCCGCTCGCAACGGGGCTCAGACTGATCTCGACCGGAAACTCGCTGCCGTCGCGCCGTTGAGCAACCAGCTCGAGACCCTCGCCCATCGGCCGGCGGCGCGGCTCGAGGCGATAGCGAGCGACGTGTTCGCGATGGCCGATTCGAAAGCGGCCCGGCAACAGGACCTCGACCGGCTGGCCCACGAGTTCTGTCCGGGCATACCGGAACATTTGTTCGGCCGCAATATTGATGAATTCGATCACACCGTCGTTATTGACGATGATCATCGAATCTGGTGCCGCATCGAGGAAGGTGCGCTCCGGTTGCGCAGGTATCGCCATCAA
>JASFSB010000425.1:0-3087 GCA_050114615.1 Gammaproteobacteria bacterium | reverse complement strand
TACGACCGAGTCGCCGAAATCGTTGACGCGGAATCCGGACGCCGCAATGCCGGGCGCGTCCGATACAAGTATTATCGGGACCGTGGATACGAGCTGAAGAGCCACAAAATCTAACCGGTACAGAGATTTGAGCGACTCGCACATTCCGCTGCTCACAGACATCGTCGACGATCCCGACACTGAAACGGGGGCTCCCGATCAGCAAAGCATCGAGGGCCTCGAAGAAATCGTCGTGTTCGAAGCAGACGCTGCGCACGCCGGGGACACGAACAAGCACTACGTTGCGTCAGTGCGGGCACTGGAGGAATCTGCCGCAGAGCGCGAAGCGAAAGACTCGGATGCCTGGGCACAGGAAACGATGACGGTTGTCGATACAGTCGAAATCACCGATTTCGAGAACGTCGTTGCAGAACTTCAGACGCGCATTGCTTCGCATACCTACGAGCTCACGGATGAACTCCTGCGCTCGGCATTCTCAGATATCGAGGCAAAGATTTTTCGCCAGATATCGACGCATTTGCGCCAGCAGCTGCCGGAGCTGATCGACTCGGTCGTACGCGAGCATCTGCTGGAACGCAACAAGACATCCGAGGATTAGTTCATTGGACAAAGCGTTCCATCCGGCTGAAATCGAAGCCCGGCACTATGCCCGCTGGGAGCAATCCGGCTATTTCGAAGCCCGGGGCGATCAGAATCCTTACTGCATCGTCATACCGCCGCCGAACGTCACCGGTACGCTGCACATGGGGCACGCGTTCCAGGTGACGATCATGGATGCCTATACGCGCTATCACCGGATGCTCGGCGATGCGACCCTCTGGCAGCCGGGTACGGACCATGCCGGCATCGCGACACAGATGGTTGTGGAGCGACTGCTCGACGCCGAAGGAACCGACCGCCGTTCGCTCGGCCGCGAAAAATTCCTCGAGCGCGTGTGGCAATGGAAGGAGCGTTCCGGCAATACGATTACGCAGCAGCTCCGGCGCCTCGGCGCCTCGGTCGACTGGAAGCGCGAACGCTTTACGATGGATCCCGGACTCTCGGCAGCGGTCATCGAGGTATTCGTCAGGCTTCACGAGGAAGGTCTCATCTACCGCGGCAAGCGCCTCGTCAACTGGGACCCGGTTCTGCATACTGCGCTGTCCGATCTCGAAGTCCTCTCCGGTGAGGAGAACGGTCACCTATGGCGATTTCGCTACCCCCTGGCGGATTCCGGCGAATTCCTCGTTGTCGCGACGACGCGCCCTGAAACGATGCTCGGCGACTCGGCCGTTGCCGTTCATCCCGACGATGAACGCTACCGGCACCTGCACGGGAAATTCGTCGATCTGCCCCTGACGGGCCGGCGCATTCCGATCATCGCAGACGAATACGTCGATCCCGAATTCGGCACCGGCTGCGTCAAGATCACGCCGGCGCACGATTTTAACGACTACGAAATCGGTCTTCGCCACGACCTCGAGCAGATCAACATCTTCGACGAAAACGCCGCACTGAACGATGCAGTGCCCGAACTCTACCGGGGACTGGACAGATTCGACGCCCGTAAGCGTATCGTTGCCGATATCGACGAGCTCGGTTTACTGGACGGAATCGACGATCACAAATCGATGATCCCTCGCGGCGATCGCAGCGGTGTCGTCGTCGAGCCGCTGCTGACCGACCAATGGTATGTGCGTGCCGAACCGCTGGCGCGACCCGCCGTCGAGGCGGTCCGGACCGGGCGCGTGAGCTTCGTGCCGAAGCACTGGGAGAAGTGGTACTACGAATGGATGAACAACATTCAGGACTGGTGCATTTCACGGCAGCTGTGGTGGGGGCATCGCATACCTGCCTGGTATAACGAAGCCGGAGACGTGTTTGTCGGGCGCAGCGAGGCGGAAGTGCGCGCAAAGCACGGACTCGACGGTGCACTGCGGCAGGATGAAGACGTTCTCGATACGTGGTTCTCTTCGGCCTTGTGGCCGTTCACGACGCTCGGCTGGCCGGACGACACACCGGAACTCGAGAAGTTTTATCCGACATCGCTTCTGGTCACGGGTTTCGACATCATCTTCTTCTGGGTCGCCCGGATGATCATGATGGGGCTCAAATTCATGGACGACGTGCCATTTCGCGAAGTCTATTTCACGGGGCTCATCCGCGATTTCGAAGGCCAGAAGATGTCGAAGGCGAAAGGTAACATCCTCGATCCGATCGACATCATCGACGGAATCGATGTCGAAGCTCTCGTTGCGAAGCGTACCGAGGGAATGATGCAAACGCATCTCAGGGACCGCGTCGAAAAGGCCACTCGCAAAGAGTTCCCTGATGGTATTGCCGGTTACGGCACGGATGCGCTGCGGTTCACGCTTGCCTCCATCGCAACCAACGCGCGCGATCTCAATCTGGACGTCGCACGCGTCGAAGGTTATCAGCGTTTTTGCACGAAACTGTGGAATGCGACGCGCTTCGTCATTGCTCAGCAGAACGAAGCCCTGCAGGCGAAACCGGAACCCGGCCCGTTCGAAATATGGATTCGCTCGCAGCTCGGCAGGACGATCGAGGCTGTCAATGCCGGTTTCAGCACTCATCGTATGGATCTCGTTGCCCAGGCGCTGTACGACTTCATCTGGCACGAGTTTTGTGACTGGTACCTCGAGCTGAGTAAATCCGGCAGCGGTGAGCCGACGGATGGCAGACGACGGGCGAGCGTCGATACGCTTGCAGAAGTGCTCGGCGCGGCGCTGCGTCTGTTGCATCCGTTGATGCCTTACATCACCGAGGAACTATGGCTGGCCGTGTGCGCTGCACGCGGCATCCAGAGCGAGTCGATCATGATCGAGCGGCTGCCCGACTCGGATCAGTTCACTGCGGCTGAAGCGACTGAAGCAAAAATCGAGTGGCTCAAATCGTTCATCGTGGCGATTCGACAAATGCGCGGTGAAATGAACATCAAGCCGTCGATGAAGCTGCGCGCTGTGGTCGCCAAAGCAACGCAAAGCGATGCCAGCCTCCTCGAAGAGTTTTCCGATTCGATCGCGCATCTTGCGGGCGTCACCGACATCGAGCACGTTCCGGCTGAAACCGAAGTGCCCGAAGCGGCAA
>JASFSB010000424.1:0-3089 GCA_050114615.1 Gammaproteobacteria bacterium | reverse complement strand
CCGCCGCGTGACGCGTTGCCTCGACGAAGACCCGGAACTGCGCCACAGTGACCTCGTATCGACCGATGTAATAACCGGCCAGATCGACGCGCCCCTGCAGTCGATCCAACGACCAGCGTTCGTTTTCGAAAGCCATGCGGTCACGGCGCGGATCACTGCCCATGACGAACGGCCCGCCGGGAATCTCGACGAAACCGAGCAGAGGATCGTCGGGCAGGTAGAAGACATCGGCGCGGAAGCGAGCGAGCGACGGGCTTGCCTCGATCGGCGGTAACGCAGCGGCTCCGGTTGAATCGATCGCGACATGCTCATGCTGATACGTCAGCCAGACGGCAAGGAAGACGATCATTCCCGCCAGCAGGCCCAGACCGGCGCTGCGGCTCAGCAGCTCGCTCTTTGTGCTGTCCGACTTCATCTTGTCGGCGCGCCGGAGTCGCAGGCGAACGACCAGCCGTGCTCGCAGGCGCGGGCGCGAAGATCCGGCCCGGACATCTGCATCAGGTTCACGCCACGCTCGCGCAACAGCAATCTCAGGTCCAGTTCGTGCGGGTCAGCATGCACGATGGGTTCTGCGCCGAGTAGATTGGCGCAGCTCGCCTTGAAGCGCAGCTCACAGCCTTTACCGAAGTACGTTTCGGCAAGCGCAACATCACGCTCGGTGATCGTGCCGGCAGCGTAGTGCCCGCCGAGCTCGTTGCATGCCCATGCGGAGTTGTCCCGGCAGTAGGTCGCTTCGATCGACAGCAGTGTGGCACAGGCGTTCGGCCTTCCCTGTGCGCAGGCGTCAACCCAGAACGGCAATCGGTCGCCGGTATGCCGTCCGTCTGTTCTGCCCGTGATCGTCATCGAGACGAAGAGCAGCATCCAGAGCGCGATGTGAAAAGCATTGGCGCGGACCGCTGCGGGCGTCGACCTGCTCACCGAGCGCATCGGTAACCAGGCTGCGAATCGATCGATCGCCTGAACGCTGAGGTTCAGCAACGGCACGCACAGCAGCTTGTCATAGAACGTGGGCACGCCGAGCGCGCCAAGCAGCGCGTACAGCGCAAATACGCCGATCCCGTACAACATGCCGAAGATGGCCTTGCCGAGCGGTGACCGTGGCGTCGTCGATGGATCTGTGACCAGCAGGTGCAGGCCCAGGAACACGGCGGCCGGAATGTCGGAATCGATGAACCAGGGTACACCCGTCAATGCGTAGTATGCGGCGCTCAGTCCGAACAGCGCGGCCGCCGCGCATCCTGCGATCAGCGTAATCGAGAAACAGTACATGACGACGAGACCGGCCAGAAACAGGAAGGTATAGATAAAGGGCGCAAGCGTCAGCGTCGTTGCAATCGACTGACCCCAGGTCAGGCTGGTAGTGCCGGTGGCAAGCAGCACAACGGAAAACAGCCCCAGCGTGAACGCTGAGGGATTGAAGATGTGCGTATCCCGGCCGTTACGCCGCCACTGCACGAACTCCTTACCGAGGAATCCGGCGGCAATCATCAGAAACTGAAGATAGAACCAGTCGTCCCTGAACCACAGAAACAGGTTGATGCTGAAGACGATCGGAAACGGGCCGAAGCCCAGGACGTAACGCTCGCGGCGCGACCACGCAAGCAGCATGTCGAACGCGTAGGCGAAAACCAGCTGGGCGGCGATCAGCGCGGCGAATTCGTAGACGGGTCGCCAGAACCAGCCCCAGTATGCGAAGACGCTGAGTTGAACGGCGGCCTGCACATAGTGCTGAGGACGCAACTGAATCTGCACTGCGCGGTCGGAAGGTATAGTGGCGGTGTCCGAGCTGCCCGATTGGCGGCGTCGGAGCCTGAGATACAGCGCCGCATGCCAGGCAAGGAGCACGAGCGCCGCGTAACAAAACGATTCGAGCAGTATCTCGCTCGTGCGTACGCGCGGCGTAAGGGCCAGCAGCATGAGCAGTGCCGCGAGCACCGCGGGGAGGCAGAATATGCGCATGGACGGACGGCTGCCACCGCAGTCGAAGCTTCGAGCCTACCAGATTCGAGGCCACCGGGCACTCAGGCCTTCAGGCGGCTGAAGGCGCCGGTGCGCGCTGACGCTTACTCCTCGAAGGTCAGATTCTGCGTGACGCCTGATGTGTCAGCCGCGATCGATTCGCCGTTGCTTGCTCTGCGCACGTCGATTCCTTCGAGGCTGACAGTAAAGCTCATTTGCTGAGTCGGCGGGGCGGCCGGCTGCGAACCCGCTGCCGGAGCATCCCCGCCACCGCCACCGCCACCGCCACCGCAGGCCACCAGCATGAATAACGAGGTGGTCGCGAGCATGTTGGCCGGAAGTCTGAATGCTTTTCGAATACTCATTGCTGGTGTCCTGCTCAGAAGTTGTAGGTCACGAGGAATCGATTGTCGCCGTCACTCAATCCCAGCGGGTTCGCGAGCGTGAAGGTGATCTGGCCGTCATCCGCCGAGTAGCTTCCGAGCGCAAGCTGCTCGGATGCATCGGCCATACCGTCGCCGTTTGCGTCGTGGTACAGCGCGACGGAGGATACGTTCGACGATTCATTCATCTCGCCGGAGGCGCCGATCGTCAACTCGTGAAGCTCGGCGTCGTCAGAATCGCTGCTGACGTTGAAGTCGAGTACGACCTGCTCGCCGTCGTTTGCATGGAAGACTGCCGAGCTCAGCCCTGTGTTGCTCACCTGAATGTCAGGGTCCGGGCCGATGTACATAGCTGGTCCGCTCAGGAGACGAATCGTACCGTCGGCGACACCGTCGGCATCGTTCGCGCCGCCGTCTGTCAGCCGCAGCTGCAGGCAGAAGTGACCTTCGGTGAGACCGTCGGTGTATTCGGCACTGCCCGGTGGCGGGCAATTACCGAGACTGCCCGGGGCTGACTGGACGAGATTGTCGATATCGGTGAGGAATCGTGACCAGCCGCTCGCGATCACGAACTCTCGCAGTGTCGCGTTCGCGGGAATCGCGTCCGCCAGCGAAATCGCGATCGTCGCAGTGCCGCCGACGGCCAGGTTCGTGACTTCGACGTTGAAGACACCTGCTGGATAGAGGTAGTCGTCATCCATGCCGCTCGGAACGCCGCCGGCAAGCGTAGTTGCCCAGGCTTCT
>JASFSB010000423.1:0-3092 GCA_050114615.1 Gammaproteobacteria bacterium | reverse complement strand
CGAGCAGGCAATGGAGATCGCGATGATCATTGCCGGGCGGCTGCATCCGGGCACGCTGAAGCGCCACACGTCCGAAAGCGACTGATGGAATTCGAGCACATAGAAGTTCCGGCCTTCGGAGAGAAAATACGAATCGATGGGAGCGGCGGGCTCAAAGTGCCGGACGAGCCTGTCGTGCCGTTCATTGTTGGCGACGGCATCGGAGTCGACGTCACCCCGGCAATGCAACGCGTCGTCGATGCCGCGGTTGGCCAGGCTTATGAGGGCAGGCGGCGCATCGCCTGGATGCGCGTTTTTGCAGGTGACGATGCGCTGCCGATTTACGGTGGGGATGAGTATCTGCCGGCCGAGACGCTTGCGGCTCTGCGTGAGTTCGTGGTGTCGATCAAAGGTCCGCTGGCGACGCCCGTCGGCGGTGGCTACACGTCATTGAATGTGACGATTCGCCAGCGTTTGGATCTGTATGCCTGCGTCAGGCCGGTCAGGTACTTCAAGGGTGTGTCGACGACCTCGCTCGTTTCCGAGCAGGTCGATGCCGTCGTGTTCAGAGAAAACACCGAAGACATCTATACCGGTATCGAATGGGCTGCCGGATCTACTGAGGCGAAAAGACTCATTACGTTTCTCGAGCAGGAACTCGGTGTCGACAGTATTCGGTTTCCCGGCACCTCCAGCATCGGAATAAAGCCCGTTTCCAGTGAAGGCTCGAAGCGCCTCGTGCGCAAGGCGATCGACTATGCAATCGAATCGGATCGCAAATCGGTCGTCCTGGTGCACAAGGGCAACATCATGAAACATACCGAAGGCGGGTTCCGGAACTGGGGTTACGAGCTGGCGCGAGAGCAATACGGCGCAAGTGAAATAGGCAAGGGCCCCTGGATGCGTCTGCGCAGCCCGCGAACCGGCACAGAGATCGTCATCAAAGACGTCATCGCCGACAATTTTTTACAGCAGATCGTCCTGAACCCCGGCCAGTACGACGTCATCGCGACGCTGAATCTGAACGGCGACTATATCTCCGATGCATTGGCTGCGCTGGTGGGCGGTATCGGTATCTCTCCGGGCGCAAACATCGGCGACGGACTCGCAGTGTTCGAAGCAACGCATGGCACGGCCCCGGATATCGCGGGACAAGGTACGGCCAATCCGGGCTCGCTGATCCTTTCTGCGGCAATGATGCTGGAGTATCTGGGATGGGCCGAGGCAGCGCGACTGGTACACGACGGGATGGCGCGAGCGATCGCGGACAGGGAAATGACGCGGGATCTCGCCGTCGTGCGCTCGGGACGTGGCGGCGACATTGACGCCGGCACGCAGCTGCTGGCGGGGGCGCGTGTCGTCGACACACGGGGGTTTGCGGCGGCGATCGTCGGGCGAATGCAGGCGCGCGGACATCAGGCTGCCGCGATTTGAAGTCGGATATTTTCGATCCGGGTTGCCGGCGATGTCCGCGCCTGGCGGCTTACCTGCGCCAGATGCGCGTATCGTATCCGCACTACCATAACGCACCGGTTCCGTCCTTCGGCCCACTCGATGCGCGTCTGCTCATCGTCGGTCTGGCGCCAGGCATGCACGGCGCCAATGCGACCGGCCGACCGTTTACAGGCGATTACGCGGGTATCCTGCTTTATTCCGCTTTGCATCGCTGCGGGCTCGCCACAGCTGCGGAATCGGTTTCAGCCGGCGACGGGCTCGAGCTGATCGATTGCCGAATCACGAACGCCGTCAAGTGTCTGCCGCCACAAAATAAGCCGACGACTGCCGAAGTGAACACCTGCAATCGCTACCTCACAGCGGAGATCGATGCCTGCGGTGCCCGGGCAATACTGGCGCTCGGGGCGATCGCGCATCGCGCGATACTGCGGGCGCTCGGGCTGCGTCTGTCGGCGTGGCCCTTCGGGCATGGCGCGCGTCACGAGATCGGCGATGGGCGAATCCTGTTTGATAGCTATCATTGCAGCAGGTACAACACGCAAACAAGGCGACTGACCGAAGTAATGTTCGTTGACGTTCTCACTGCGGCGCGCGACGCTTCGCGAGTAGCGGCATGAGCAGGTTCGACGCCGAGCCGCTGCTGCGTGACCTGACGCAGCGCCCGGGTGTTTATTGCATGCTCGATGAGAAACAGTCCGTGATTTACGTCGGCAAGGCGCGCAATCTGCGCCGACGAGTCACCAGCTATTTTCGCGGCCGTGCGCACGACGCCAAGACGATCGCCATGCTGCAGAACGTGGCGGACGTTCAGGTCACCGTGACGCGAACGGAAACCGAAGCACTGATGCTCGAATACAACCTGATCAAGCAGCATCAGCCGCGCTTTAACGTCATGCTCAGAGACGACAAGAGCTATCCTTTCATCCGAATACATGACGAGCATAGCTTCCCGCGCATCACGTTTTATCGCGGCTCGAGGAAGGCGTCCGGAAGGATATTCGGCCCGTATCCGAGCGCCGGTGCGGTTCGCGGCGCAATTAACCAGCTACAGAAACTTTTCCGGCTGCGTGGCTGCACGCAGTCCTATTTCGCAAATCGCACGCGCCCGTGCCTCCAGTATCAAATCCGGCGCTGCTCTGCGCCATGTGTCGGCCTGATCAGCGAGGAAGACTATGCGCGCGACGTGGCCGATGCCGTTCTGTTTCTCGAAGGGCGCAGTGATGCAGTATCCGACACACTGGCCAGACGTATGGAAGAAGCGTCAGAGAATCTGAGGTTCGAGCAGGCCGCCCGGTATCGTGACCAGCTTTCGGAGCTCAAGCGCATTCAGACGCAGCAGGTAGTCTCTCGCACGAGCGGCGAATTCGACGTTGTTGCCGTCGTGCGGCATAACTCAGTGTTCTGTGTTTCCGTCATGTATTTTCGTGCCGGTCGATCGCTGGGTAACCGCAACTTCTTCCCGCAGCATGTGCGGGATGCGACCGACGAGGAGGTGCTTCGTGCGTTTATCCTGCAGTACTACGCACAGCGCACGGCGCCGCGAGAGATTCTGACGAATCACTCGATCGAAGAGGCCGAGGCGCTGGCCGCCCTGCTCGGTGAACAATCCGGGCGCAATGTCGCAATTCGCTGGAAACTGCGCGGCGACCGTGCGCGAC
>JASFSB010000422.1:0-3098 GCA_050114615.1 Gammaproteobacteria bacterium | reverse complement strand
CCCCAGCGGGAACGGCGCACAAACACTCGCGAGCCAGATGCAGATCGAGCAGATGCAGGAAATGCTGCGTGAGGGCCTGAACGCTGGCGCACTCGGCGTCGGCATGGGCATTCAATACACACCTGCCGCGACTCGCTGGGAAATTCTCGAGATGTTCCGTGTTGCCGCGGAATTCCGTGCGCCGGTATTCGTACACATGCGTTCGTTTGGAACAGAAGAACCTGGCAGCAGCGTCGAATCAGTTCTCGAGGTGATCGGTGCTGCTGCGATCACCGGTGCGCCGGTGCACATCGTTCACATCAATAGCATGAGCCTGACGTCGACGCCGCAAACACTTCAGATCATCAGCGAGGCGCGCAGCCGGGGCATCGATGTGACGACCGAGGCCTATCCGTACAGTGCGGGTATGACCAGTATCGAGTCTGCGCTGCTGGATCAGTTCGAGGGTGCGCCTGAAGAAGTCTACGCACGAATGCAATGGGTCGAAACGGGCGAGCGACTGACAAGCGCAACGTTCCGTCGATACAGACAGCGCGGAGGTCCGGTGATTCTTCATATGAATACGCCGGAGATGGAAGCGCTGGCGATCACCACTGCGGGGGTGATGATCGCCAGCGACGGATCGATCAGTCAGGGTGCGGGTCATCCCAGGCAGGCTGGCAGCTTCTCGCGGGTGTTGTCGCACTACGTCCGTGAAACCGGACAATTGACCATCTCCGAGGCTATCGCCAGGATGACGCTGATGCCGGCACAACGGCTGGCGAGATTGGCGCCGATGTTCGCGAACAAGGGCCGCATCCGCATCGGTGCCGATGCGGACATCGTCGTGTTCGATGCGGCCGTGGTTCGCGATCGCGCCACTTACGAGAATCCCGCAGCAACCTCGGAGGGCTTCCGCTGGGTATTCGTCAATGGAGTGCCGGTCGTCGCGAACGGATCGCTGACAGCCGACCGGTTCCCGGGACAGGCAGCTCGCGCGCCAGCTCGATAACGCATGAAAGTCATCGTTATCGGCAGTGGCCTCGCGGGCATGACGGCTGCCTGGTTCCTGAGCCGGAACGGTTGCGAGGTCACTGTCATCGATCGGTCTGCGGGCCCCGCCATGGAGACGAGCTTCGCCAACGGCTCGTTGATTACGGCCAGTCTTTCTGATCCGTGGAATTCGCCGGGTGTGTTCAAAACGCTGATCGGAACCATCGGCCGCGAAGATTCTCCGATGCTGCTGCGACCGCGGGCCGTGCTCGGGATGATCGGCTGGGGCGTCGATTTTCTGCGCAACTCGAGCAGACCGCGATTCGAGCAGGCATACCTGCGCAACGTCCGCTTTTCAAAGTTCTCGCAGCAGGTCATGCGCGATCTGGTGCAGGAGGTCACATTGCGCTTCGACCACGCCCGATGCGGGACGCTGCAGATTTTTCGCGAGGCTGCAGAACTGGACGGCGGAATAAGGACCGCGAGATTCCTCGAGCAGGTTAATGTGGCACATCGTGCGCTCAGCATAGACGAACTGCTCGAGTTACAGCCGGCACTCGCTCCGATCGCCTCGGATCTCGCAGGGGCGATCATCTTTCCGGACGATGAAGTAGGCGACGCGCATCAATTTTGTGAGGAACTGCGACGGGCGTGCGAAAACCGTGGCGTGCAGTTTCTCTACAGCCGGGAAGTTGTGGCGCTTCGTCGGCAGCATAAAGATATCGTGAGCGTCCAGACGGTTGACGACACGCTGACGGCAGATGCCTACGTAGTGGCGGCCGGCAGCTTCAGTGCCGCGCTTTTGAGGCCGCTGGGCCTGAGGTTGCCGATTCGCCCCGCGAAAGGCTATTCGATCACGATGCCGATGGGTGACTGGCCGCAACGGCCCAGGTATCCGCTTCTCGATCCGCAGCTGCACGCTGTGGTCGTCCCGCTGGGGGACAGGCTGCGCGCGGCCGGGACCGCTGAGTTTACCGGTTTCGATACGTCAATCACGGCGCCCCGCGTGAATAACCTGCGGGGCCTGCTCCGTCGGATCTATCCGGATTTTGAGGCGCGCCTGGAAGATGCGGACGTGACTGCCTGGGCAGGTTTGCGGCCGATGACTTCTGATGGTTCGCCCATCCTGGGTCGTTCGCCAATCAGGAATCTGTTTCTCAACACGGGGCACGGCCCCCTCGGCTGGACCATGGCCTGCGGTTCGGGGAAAGTGGTTGCTGACGTCGTTTGCGGAAGGGATGCGACCGTTGATCTGGATGGTTTCGGATATCGCTCGTAGTTCGACAGCGAGTATCCGCAGGCTTATCGCAATTATGTCTGCTTTCGAGTTCAGCTCGAGCGCAGCCGTATAGAATAGACCAAAAAATCCAATCCATTTTCATACGCTGCGCACAGAGTTTCAATATGGCCGCTTCGTCGATAAAAAATCTTCTCAAAAGCAACCACTCGAGCGAGTGGCTTACGTTGTCCGTCAATCTTCGTGTGTCTCAGTACGAGGCGTTAGCACGCCTCGCTAATGAGTTTGGTATAAGCCCGTCGCGCGCAACGCGGCGAATCGTCGACTCGTTTCTTTCCGAACTGGAAGGCGAACGCCGATACGCTAAGCAAAGTCGTCGGTAGCGCGCATCATATAGCAAGCTCGCTGTACCAACCCGACGTGCGCAGCCTGGTATCGAATGGCTGCGAAAGCTCGCGGAGCGCAGCGTTGATTGCCTGCGCCTCCTGGTCCGGCGGAAACATCGGATAGCCGTCCTTCTGGACGTCCATATAGGCCGGCAGAATCTGCGCACGTGTGACTTCCCCCCGCCGGAAAAAGATGCGCGCCACGGCTGACCACCGGTGCTCTTCGAGGTAATAGTTGTTTTCCGCGAGCCGCACCAGTGACGGACTCATGCGCATTCTGGGCAGCGCCTGGCCGTCCCTGAGAAGCTGCATATAGAAATGGCCGAGGCTGTAGAGAATCGGCTTCCCTTTGTACAGTTCCACGCCGTTGAGCACATGCGGACCGTGCCCGACGACCAGATCGGCGCCTGCATCGATCGCACTGCGGCAAATGAGCTTGCGCCCTTCCGCCACCTGGTTTCTGGCGCTGTCCAGTTGTGCGGGCACGATCGTGCGAGCCGGCG
>JASFSB010000421.1:0-3112 GCA_050114615.1 Gammaproteobacteria bacterium | reverse complement strand
ACCAGGGCAAGTGTGCGGTACAAGGAGCCGGCGTTTTCGCTGAGCGTACCGCGCCGAGCTTCCAGTTCACCGAGCCGGTCAAGCACGTGATCCCGCTCGAGCTCCCAGTCCTGCACGCTCGCGAAAAGCTGGCTGAGGTCCCAGATGAAGCGCTCATCCTCGGCTCTCATATCCTGAGCCTGAGACGACAAAGTCGTCAGCCAAAGTATCGTGAACAATGCGGAAAAGCCTTTACCCGCCTTATCGCGCAGACTTCGCCGGAATCTCTTCATAGCATTCAATCTTCGTTACCCGATGGGTTCGACGCCCTGGCCGGGATATCGTTCGCTTTGTACGACCAGCTGTACTGTCGGTCGACTTTGGCGATACGAAGATCGAAGTGGGCGTACCAGTCACGTCGCCCGCGCTCGCGCGCCAGCCGATGGTCGACATTGTCGCGCCACGCGGCGATCGACTCGAGGCTCTCCCAGTAAGAAACGGCGATACCCAGACCTGACTCACGAGCCGATTCGAAGCCCAGGTAGCCGGGCATGGTGCTGGCCAGCTGCGCCATTGCTGCAGCCGTCTTCGCGTATTCGTCGTCGGCGTCATCGCGCAGACGGGACGTGAAAATGACCGCGTAATAGGGTCGTTTCGGCAGCATGGATAACGCCTGCTGTCAAAGAAGCAGGCGTCTTACAGGCAGGCTCACCGACGATACTTAATCGGCCGGCTCAATCCTCAATACCGCACCGGCCTGTTCGTCTGTCAGTACGTACAGCAGGCCATCGGGGCCCTGTCGCACGTCGCGAATGCGCTGATGCAATTCAGTCAGCAGTGCTTCGCGACGAAGTTCCTCCATGTTCTCGTTGAACAGTATGCGATGGAGCTGTCCCGTGCCGGGGATTTCGCCGTAACGCAGACCACCGACGAAGACATCGCCTTTCCACTTCGGCAGCGCATCACCGGTATAAAACTCCATACCTGAAAGGGCGATCGCCGGCATCCAGTAGACGACCGGAGGCTCGAAATTCTGATGCGTCGGGCCTTTACCGGACTGCCACGGGCCCGGATACGTTCGGCCGAGGCTGACGATCGGCCAGCCGTAGTTCGCGCCCGGGCGCAGCACGTTGATCTCGTCACCCCCGTTGGGCCCGTTTTCGTGCTGCCAGATGGCGCCGGTGCCGGGATGCACGGCCAGTCCAAGCGAGTTGCGATGTCCGAGCGTATAGATTTCCGGCTTGTACCCCGCCTGACCGACAAACGGATTGTCGTCGGGAATATCGCCGTCGTCGGTGATGCGCAGAATCTTGCCGCCGATATTCGAGCCATCCTGCGAATCGCCGCCACTGGCGCCAAAATACAGCATCCCGTCCATGCCGAATGCAATCGGAGATGGCCCGGCTTCACCGGGTTCGGCAACATATACGTCGTCGAACCGTCGCAGTGCTTCCCCGTTCCAGCGGCCGCGGCCGATTGCGAGTGCAGTCTGACCGTCGTCGATCGGTTTCGTGTACGACAGGTAGAGGTAGTTGTTGCGTTCGAAATCCGGGTGCAGCGCAATGTCCATATACCCGTGCACGGCACCAGGAAGTCCCGAAGTGCCGGCGAAGTAGGAGTCGGGTCCGCCTTCGACAGGATCCGGGTCGAGCATATCGCCGCGCATGCGGCGCAATTCACCGCCGCGCGTGGTGATCAGCATGTCGCCGTTGGGAAGGAACTCCATCGCATAGGGAAATTCGATGTCTTTGGTCAGTACGACAACGCGGATATCCATGTCTTCGCCGGTACGAAAGACGAAAGGACCGTCGCCGAGCGGCTGATTTGCGAGGCCCTCAGGGGCTTTTGGGATGCCGAACTGAAACGGCACATCCTGCTGTGCCAGCGCCGGAATGGCCAGAAAGCTGCCAAGCAGCGCCGTATACGTGAGCTTCTTCATCGGTTTTCCTGTGTGTCTCCCCAGGTGACTGCCCACGATTCTCGCCGATCCAGGCCGGCCCGCACAACAATACGGACCGGCCCGGTGCAGCGATGCGCTCAATACAGACCGCGCTGAACCCAGAGGTCCCTGTCGAGGCGCCATTCGCCGTTTTCTTCGAACCAGATGTGCGCGAAGCGTCCGGCGCCAAGCGTCATTCCGTCGGCGCGGCCAACGACCTCGTAATTGCCGTGTACGAGTACCATGTCGATGCCGTCGACTGCGTGCGTGACAGTCAGCAGCGTCAGCGGGTTGCCCTCCTGGAAATCCTGCGCCCAGAAATCACCGATGCTGCGCCGGCCGCCGATCGACGGACCGCCATGCATCATCAGAGCTGCATCGTCCTCATACAGGGCCGCCAAAGCCGCTCGGTCGTGGTTGTTGTAGGCTTCGACCCAGTCGTTCGCGAGCGTCTGCACTTCCGAGGCGGACGCTGTCGCTTCATACGGCTCGTAGGGCTGATTCCACAGGTCGCGGTCGAGCCGCCAGGTTCTGCCGTCGAGCATCCATACGTGGGCGAAGCGTCCGGCGCCGAGCAGGCCACCGTCCTGCCTGTCGATTACGCGGTAGTCGCCGTGCACCAGCATCATGTCGGTGCCCGTGACTGAATTCGTGACCGTGAGCAGTGTCAGCGGATCGCCTTCGCCGAAATCGGCGGCCCAGAATTCTTCGATCGCACTGCGACCGGTCACCGTGGGGGAGCCGTGCACCATCAGTCTTGCATCATCCGTGTATAACGCCGCGAGTTGTTCGCGATCATGTCGGTTGTAGGCGGCGACCCACTGGTCGGCCAGTTGCTGAATATCCACCTGCGCATGCGCGATGCCCGCGCAAACGCTCAGGCACGCGCACAGCGTGGCCCTGACAAGCATCGATGACTGCATTGTTTTGCTCCTTTACGCGGCGATCCGCGAATAATCCCCACACAGAACTGCGTTTATGGGGCCTTGAGGAGACGGGGCGTAGTCGTGATAACCGAAGTCCGGCGCTGCCAGTCGGGAATAATTCGCAGTTGGCCCGGGATTACCGGCTGGCCGGTGCGATTCTCAGCAGCGCGCCGTCGTCTTCGTCCGTGATGACGTAAAGCAGACCGTCCGGCCCCTGCCGCACGTCGCGGATGCGCTGGTGCAGCTCACCGAGCAGCGACTCGCGCCG
>JASFSB010000420.1:0-3145 GCA_050114615.1 Gammaproteobacteria bacterium | reverse complement strand
CCCGGGGTCGAATTCACGGATCCGCAGGTGAGGGGCGCGTATTTCGAGCCGCGAGCGCGGGCCGCCGTGCGACTCGACGCTGACCACACAGCGCCGATCGACGGCCGCCACCAGCGCCTCAGCGCCCGCCAGCACTGCGTATTCACCCAGCATGACGAGCTTGCCGGGAGCGCTTGCCGTGACCTTCATTACGCTGCCTTGCTGAGAACCTCGACCCCGGGTCCCAGACCGCTGTGGAGCGTTTCAATGACGCCCGGGACTTCTCCAAGCGCGGTTTGCACACTGCGGGCGTGATCCGGCGCACAGATTGCCTTGAGCTGCGGCCCCGCATCGATCGTGAAGAACACCGGCACGCCGCTGCGGCGCATCGCCGTCACTGCGTGCATACATTCCACCGTTACGCCGTTCCAGTAAACGAGCGGCGGCCGGGTTGCCATCGCTGCGGCATGCATTTTCAGACAACTCGATTCCGAGACCGTCGCGAGCCCGTCGAAGTCACGCTGCGCAATCGCCACATGCGCGGCATTCATATCGGCGGGGTGAGTAGCGACCCATTGAGCGTAGTAAGGCGAAGTCTCGGCGGAACGTGCCATCCCGGAACCGGAACTGACCGCTTTAGGGCCCTGCGCAGTCACTGCAACGACGACTTCCAGCGGCCACTCCCGCGCATCGAGCAGCGGCTCTGCATAGCAGTCCGTGCCGTCGTCGTATCTGCCAGGGTGCATCTCGACGAACCCGCCGAATATCGACCGAGCTGCAGAACCCGAGCCGCGGCGTGCGACGATACTGAGTTCGCGCGACGACAAACCGAGCCCCAAAGCGCTGTCGGCGGCCGCGACCAGGGCCGCGAAACCCGAAGCCGACGACGCGAGTCCGGCCGCCGTGGGAAAGTTGTTCGTGCTGGTGACATGCGCGCGCGCCTGAGTACCTGCGATATCGCGCAGAATGTCGAGACATTGCGAGACCCGGGTGAGCTGATCGCTGCGGCGCTCCCCGTCGAGTACGAGGTCGTCTTGCTCGAATGCGGTATCGAACGTCACCTGCGTGTCCGACGCAAGCGCCTCGAGCGTAATCGAAACCGAACCTACGGCCGGCAGGTTGAGGCGCTTTTGGCGCTTGCCCCAGTACTTGACCAGCGCGATATTGGATCGTGCCCTCGCGGCCGCCTGCATCATTCGTGGTTCTTCCGGATCGCTATATATATGAATGCACGCGAAACCAATCGAGTGCATCGAAAATCGCCTCGTCAGCCGGGCGCGCCGAATAACCGAACGCACGGGCGGCCTTTTCGCTCGAAAAATACATGTGTTTGGCCGCCATGCGCAGCCCGTCGAGCGTAATACGAGGTTCCTGACCGGTTAATCGCGCCATTGTCTCGGCGATTACGGCGACCGGATACAGCGGCCTGCGCGGCAACCGGATCGTGGGCGGCCGGCGACCCAGTCGCGTCGCGACGATTCCGAGGATTTCCCGGAGGCTCAGATCCGTCCCGCCGAGAATGTATCTTTCGCCGTCCCTGCCTCGTTCGAGCGCGAGCAGATGGCCGCGCGCAACGTCATCGACATGCACCACGTTGAGTCCGGTATCCACATAAGCGGGAATCCTCCCCGTTGCCGCATCGACGATGATTCGCCCGGTCGGCGTCGGCCTGACGTCGCGCGGCCCGATCGGCGTGGACGGATTCGTCACGACGTAAGACAAGCCGAGACTGCCGGCTGCTTCATGCACGGCCCGCTCGGCCAGGAACTTCGAGCGCTTGTAATCGCCGATCATATCCTTGAGCGATACGGGCGAGTCTTCGGTTGCCGGACTACCGTCGGCATGCGTGCCGAGCACCGCGACACTCGATGTGTAAACGAGCCGTCTTATGCCGTGTCGTGCCGCCGCTTCCACGACGTTGCGGGAGCCATCGACGTTCGATCTGTACATCGCCTCGGGCACGCGCGCCCATAACCGATAGTCGGCGGCCGCATGAAACACGTAATCGCATCCGGCCATCGCGGCGTCCAGCGACGCCGGATCACGCAAATCCCCGTATCGAACCGCAACTTCGACACCAGTCAGATTGCGCCGATCCGAATTCTCGCGGATCAGCACTGCAACCTCATGCCCGGCCTCCAGCAGCACGCGCACGATGGCAGAGCCGAGAAACCCGCTGGCACCGGTCACCAGCGACATCACTGCCGGACTCCCGCGCGCAGCAATGCAGGCAGAAATATGAGCGTTGCGGCCATCATCACGAACATGCCTATCGTCAGCAGCGTGCCCATCGTCGCCATTCCCCGATGCGATGAAAACGCGAGATTTCCGAAACTCGCGATGGTCGTCAATCCACTCGCAAATACCGCCAGCGAAGTGCTGCCCGCCGAAAGCCGCGGATGCGCGCCGTCGCGTAAACGGTGCAGCATATGAATTGCGTTATCCACGCCAACGCCAATCAGCAGCGGCAACGCGATGATATTCGCGAAATTGAACGGAATGCCGATCCACACGGTCGACCCCGCGGTCAGAACGGCCGCGCAAAATATCGGTATCAGCACGATCATGCAATCCCGGGCAGACCTGAGAAACACCAGCAGAATGACGGCGATCGCGATCACGGCATACGTCAGCGCCTGACGAAAACTCGTCACGATCACGCGTGCAGCCTCGTCGTAGACGACGGGCAGACCGGTGGCCTCCGCAAGAACACCACGCACAGCCGATACAAAGTGCGCTGCAGACGCGTTGTCACGGATATTGTCCTGCGGCACGATCTCGAGCAGCATCGTGCCATCGTCTGCGATCCATCGCTCAGCCAGTTCAGAAGGTAAATCGGCAACGGTGAACGACTCTGCCAGCATGGCCGTTTCGAGCCTGTCCAGCAGTTCGGGGAGATTGCCGAGCAGCGCACGATCGAGGGTACGCGAACCGGCCTGCGATTCGCTTTGCAGCGTCCGGAACCGCCCGATCGCTTCGCGCAGGCGCATCTGAGTCGCCGTGGCGGACCCGCTGCGCTCCAGCACCTCGTGCAGTCGAGTCGTTGCGGTGATCAGTTCCTCCTCACGTGCAGGCTCATAACTGACATCCGCGAATCCGGGACCCAGGACGAAGGCCAGATCTTCGAGCACGAGCAGCTTCTCATCCTGGTCTTCCGGCGCGAGCG
>JASFSB010000419.1:0-3147 GCA_050114615.1 Gammaproteobacteria bacterium | reverse complement strand
ATGCGCATGAGCCAGGATCCATCGAGCGACGGCATGCCTTCGAGTGTGATGGTTTCTCCCGGTGCGAAGCTTTGCTGACTCCAGCCGCGCCGTCGCAGTATGGAAGGCGAGGTGGTTTCGGCTGTCCATGCCTGCATGGCACCGTCCGGGCCCTCCACTTCGAATCTCACAATGGCGTGTGGATTCGCAAAGCGGAACTCTGTCACCTGCCCCGTTACGGTGATGCGTTTGTCGACGTCATAGAATAGGGAACTCGAGTGGTGCGCGTTCGCGCTGATCATGCCAAGCGTCAGTACTGCCATCGGTATTGTGAGAGTTCTCAATCCGATTCGCCTGCGGCCGTTCATGTTTCCCTCGCTGCACACGTTCACTCGTTTCTCGTTCATATCATACCCCAATACCAGCTGCTGGCAGCCGATCACTAAGCTATACGTTTGCGGGCGTTCACCGTGAACAGATGCGCGCTTCGTTTGCGTCGAATTGACTCCAGCGTCGCAGCATCGGCGCTCGTTACCGTCTCGCTCCAGTGACGCGCATCCGTATCCGGCGGCGCGTAACGGGCCAATGGTGCAAAATCGGCGCGCCAGATTTCTGCAATGACGTGCTCCCACAGCCGCTCATCGAAATGACCGAGGATTCGCTCGTAGTCACCGAGCACGAACATTTCATGACCGTGTACGTGAATCGGGGCATCGAGGTACAGCACGCCGCCGGGTTTCAGTGCGCGCCAGATTTCGCGCAGGCAGCTCGCGTGGTCGGCCGTGTGCGGAATCTTCGGATGCGCTTCGGCCCAGTGCTCGAACGACTGAATACCGCAAATCAGATCGAACGTTTCATCGGCAAACGCAATGGCGGCGGTGTGACCGAAGCCGCCTTCGCCGAGTCGCGGCGCTCCTTCGACTTCCGGCTCGATACCCGTCCAGCGGGCGCCGCGCAGCTCGACGATGTGACGAGCCAGCGAGCGACGCCCGAACCCGAGCTCGAGGACTTCCATGCCGGGCTTCACGTTCCGCAGGTGGGCTTCGGTTGCGGCAACGACGCATTTTCGCAATGGCGTGCCGTAAGGGATGCTGCACCGAGGGACGCCTGAATCGAATTTCGGGCACATCCGGCACGCAACGACTCGTAAACCGTCGCGTTCATACCAGTACGGTTCGGCCCAGTCGTTGTTCGACAGCCGCCCGCGCATACTGTGCCGGTACCATTCCTTGCGAATACTGCGAATCAGACCACGCATGGATCGCTATGCTCGCTGTTCTTCGCTCAAAAAAAAAGCCGCCGACTTTCGCCGGCGGCCCATCGCAACGTGTCGATTGCGCTTCAGACGCTGAATCAGAAATCCATTCTGGCGCGAATGCCCCAGACTTCCGGATCGCCATACAGCACAGCTTGTCCGTCATTCGAATGTCCCTCGATGAAGAGTTCATCCGAAACATTCGTCCCGAACAGCTGGACGGTCCAGTCGTTGTGCTCATACGTCAGGTTGAAGTTGACCAGGTCACGTTCACCCGTCGTGTAGAACAGGTCACCGGGTCGCTGCAGGATCGATGAGTAGGCCGTATCGGCATGATTCAGCGATACCGCCGGCGTCAACGTGGCGCCGTTTGAGAGCTGAATTGCGTAGTCGACCGTGAAGTTATAAGACAGCTCCGGTGAGAAGAGATTCTCCGCGCCGCTGAGCGTGAGGAAGTACGGACCGTAGTCGAAGCAACCGAGTCCTCCGGCATTGGCCGCGGTGCAGCCAGCGCTGACTGCACCCGGGAACGTATTGCCGGGGCCGCCAGGTATCGCCAATGGCAAGGAGTTCTGGTCCACTGTCGTAATCGCACCGAGCTTGGAATTGGAGACATTGAAGCTGCCGCTGATACCGAAGCCACCCGCGAAGAATCGAATCGAGCCCTCCACACCTTCGATCGTCGAATCGCCAATGTTTGTGGCGCCGAAGGACGATTCACTGGTGCCGGGCCGGAACGCGGACATCTGCATGTTCGAGTAGTCCATCGAATAAATGCCGAGTTCGGCATAAAGCTGCCCGTCCAGCATCGTGCCCTTCCACCCGACCTCGATGTCGTCCACGATTTCGGCAACGACCGGCTTCGTACCAAGTGGCGCGGTCTGACCGGACTTGTAACCGCGTGCGGTGAACGCATAAAAGAAATGCCCATCCGCCGGTTCCCAGTTCAAACCGACCTTATACGTGACCTGTTCGCCGTCCTCGCCCTGGACCGGCCAGACCAGCGGAGGCGTGGTGACTGCGCCCACATTACCGGTGCCGGGCGGGCAGTAGAACGTATTCGCATCGGCCTGGCCCGGGCACAGCGAGAACTCCGGGGGTATCGGAGGGCCGCCCTCCAGGTGGAATGGCGTGACGTTGATCTGGCGCTGCTGGACGTTGTCATCCTGATTGAAGCGCCCCTCGACGACGAGTTCGAGTTCGTCCGTCAGATCGAAGTTCACCTGACCGAAGACAGCGTTGTGATCGACGTCGTCGGTCGAAGTCCAGTACAGGCGCAGGGCGCTTAAACCGACGCCGAGCTCACTCGCCGAGCACGGAATCCACGAACCGTCGTACTGCCAGCCGCAGGTCGGATTGTCGAGTGGAATGTTCAGTGACAGCTCGGTATGCCGCGAATTGCGGTAGAAGCCGACCAGCCATTCGACGCGCTGGCCTTCCGGCGAGATGATATTGAACTCGTGCGAGTACGTCAGCATGTCCGGTCCGAGCTGGAATCCGGTTAATGCATCAGCAACTCGGCTGTCACCGCCCTCCAGTTGCAGGCGGTCCATCTGGATGAAACTCGACAGCAAACGCAGCGAGATGCCGTTGTCGAGCGTCCAGATCGGCTCGAACGAAATACGATTGTTAGTTTGCCGCCGATAGTTGTCAGCCGGCCGGTCGATCTCCCAGGGGCTGAGCGGGTCGTAAATCGCGCCGCCAGGTCCAGGTATTCCGCCGCGGATGGCATCGGGTGTGGCCGGATCTCCGTCGTGATCGAACGGGGTGCCGGTGCCCGGCGCAGGTCCGAGAGAATGCTCACCGTAAGACCTCACCGCCAAAGGCGGCGTATTCACATCGCCGTCATCGTCGTAGAAGCCCGTATACGAGTTTGGATTCGGCTGTTGCGTAATGCCGTGAGCTTCGAGGTG
>JASFSB010000418.1:0-3152 GCA_050114615.1 Gammaproteobacteria bacterium | reverse complement strand
GAGGGCACTTCGAGCAACGTCCTTTCACGTGACGTTCTCGACGAACTCGGCTCGCGTCTGGATGAAATCTCCAGGGACGAGCGCCTGCGCGGGCTCGTTGTCGCTTCCGGCAAGGCATCCGGATTCGTCTTCGGGGCCGACATCCGCGAGTTCGATGAGATCGACAGTGCCGAACAAGGCACCCGCCTTGCTGCCGAAGGTCAGGCGATCATCGGCAGGATTGCGGCACTGCGCATTCCCAGTGTGGCGGCAATCGACGGCTTCGCGCTCGGCGGTGGACTCGAACTGGCGCTGGCCTGCGACTACCGCATTGCAGTCGAATCCTGGGATCGCCGCATCGGTCTGCCCGAAGTCCAGCTTGGCATTCAACCCGGTTTTGGCGGCGTCGTGCGAACCGTCAGGTTGCTGGGTCCGGTTCAGGCGATGGACCTCGCGCTATCGGGCCGTCTCCTCAGCGCAGTCGAAGCGCATCGCGCGGGCCTCGTCGATCGCCTGGCAACGCGCGAAGCGCTACTGGAGGGTGCCGTCGAGATGGTGCTCGAAAGGCCGGCACAACACCGACCCGGGCTGCTGGCCCGCATCATGAACCTGAGCCTGGTTCGGCCGCATGTCGCGAAAAGAATCCGAGCGCAGATCGCGCGTCGCGCCAATCCCGAACACTACCCTGCGCCCTATGCGATCCTCGACCAGTGGGTCAGATACGGAGGGCGCGGCGAAGCCGCTTTCCGCGCGGAAGCCGAATCCATCGGCAGGCTGTTCATGACCCCAACGTGCACAAATCTGCTGCGCGTTTACAAGCTGCGGGAGAGGCTTAAGAATCTCGCTCCCAAACCGCGTGAAATGGAACGCGTCCACGTCGTCGGCGCGGGCGTCATGGGCGGGGACATCGCCAGCTGGTGCGCCCTGCGCGGACTGAAGACAACCCTGCAGGATCAGGTAGCCGAAGCGATCGACGAAGCGCGTGAGCGCGCCGCTGCGCTGTTTCAGAAACGCCTGAAAGCGCCTGGGGAGGCTGATGCCGCCACGCAGCGGCTGCAGGCCGACGCATCGGGTAGCGGCTTGCAGGGTGCCGATATCGTGATAGAGGCGATCGTCGAAAGACTCGATATCAAACAACAGGTCTTCGCGCAGTTCGAGGAGCGCGTCAGCGCCGACACGGTTCTCGCAACCAATACGTCCAGCCTGCGAATCGAAGACATCGCTGCAAAGCTGACACACCCGCAACGCGTCGTGGGCGTACACTTCTTCAACCCAGTTGCGAAAATGCCGCTCGTTGAGGTCATCCACAGTTCAGCGACTGATCCCGACTTCGTCGAGCGAGCCGTCGGCTTTGTGATCCGGATCGGCAAACTGCCGCTGCCGTGCCGAAGCGCTCCCGGATTTCTCGTGAATCGTGTGCTGACACCTTATCTGTTCGAGGCACTCCGAGCCCATATCGATGGGCATACGAAGGAGGAAATCGATGCAGCGGCCGTGGCTTTCGGCATGCCCGTGGGGCCTATCGAGCTATCCGACCAGGTCGGTCTCGATGTTGCCCTGCACGTTGCCGGAATCATGCGCCAAACGCTCGGCACCGAGCCACCGGCACTGCTCGAAGAAATGGTCAGCGAAGGAAAGCTCGGGGTGAAGTCCGGCCAGGGGTTCTATCGGTACGAGCAAGGTAAGGCGGTGCGGGAACGCTGGACCGGCAAAATCGACGCGAACCTGCAGGATCGTCTGATTCTTCCGCTCGTCAATGAATGTGTGGCGTGCCTGCACGAAGGCATCGTCGAGGACCGTGATCTCGTTGACGCCGGCGTCATCTTCGGGACTGGCTTTGCGCCGTTTCGCGGCGGTCCGCTCCAGTATGCCCAAACGCGAGGCGCAGAAGACATCGTTGAGACGCTGGAGGCACTGGCCGTGCGACATGGTCCGCATTTTGCGCCCAAATCCGGCTGGAAAGCACTCGCAATGGCGAAAAAGTCGTGAACTTCGTGAGTCTGGCCGGTAATGGACTATGTTAGACTGCGCGCCGCTCAAATCAGTCGGTTAGACGCTTTCGAGTCGTTGTCGTAATGGGTCAAAACATCACCATCGAACAGTTGGAAGAGCTGTCCCCGCTGGACGGACTCAAACACGACAATTTATCGGCGCTCGCCCGCAAAACGGAAATCCTGACTGCCGAGGCCGGCCACGTCCTGTTCCGGCAGGGCGATACGAAGAAATCCACCGTTTACGTCCTCGATGGTGCGATAGAGCTCGAGCACGACGGCGAAGTCGTCAGCACGATTGCCGGCGGCAGCTCGTCGTCGATGAATCCGGTATCGCCACAGCTGCCGCGTCGCTGCACCGCAACGGCCAAAACCAGAATTCAATATATCTCTCTGGACAGTGACCTTCTCGATGTCATGCTGACCTGGGACCAGACCGGGTCATACGAAGTGGGTTCACTGGGCGAGGAAGTCGAGGATACCAGTGACGATTGGATGACCACGCTGTTGCAGACCAAGGCCTTTCATAAGATTCCGCCAGCGAACATCCAGGCAATCTTTATGCGCCTGCAGCAGCTCAACGTAAAAGCGGGCGAAGTCATCGTCAAACAAGGCGACGAAGGTGACTACTTCTACATCATTACGCGCGGTTCCTGTGTCGTCACACGTGAGACTCCCCTCAACAAGGAAGGCATCCGCCTTGCGGAGCTGGGCGTCGGCGATACGTTTGGCGAAGAGGCATTGATCTCGGAATCCAAACGCAATGCCACCGTCATGATGGCCACCGACGGGTCACTGATGCGGCTGGCGAAGGATGATTTTCAAAAGCTGCTCAATGAGCCCATGCTCGATTGGGTGGAATTGGCGCGTGCCGAAGAGATCGTCGCAGGCGGCGGCAAGTGGCTCGATGTTCGGCTGCCGAGCGAGTTCGAAGCGTTTCACAATGACGGCGCAATCAACGTACCGTTGTACTTCATTCGGCTCAAACTCAAGACGCTGGACCCGAACGTGCCCTATGTCGTGTGTTGCGATACCGGCCGACGCAGCTCCGCGGCCGCGTTCATTCTCAATGAACGCGGATTCCAGACTTTCGTCCTGGCTGGTGGCCTGAACCACACCTCGTTACAGGAAGCACTGTCACTGGCGCGAGATTAATTGCGCCTAGATTGTGTGCGTTGGCTT
>JASFSB010000417.1:0-3174 GCA_050114615.1 Gammaproteobacteria bacterium | reverse complement strand
CCTGAAGAATCTCCGGATTACCGTCGTGCGCCCAATGCGTGTTCGATTCCCCCGGCGTCAGGCAAAACTGGCGCGGACCGATCACCGCCCGCTCCGGACGGTCACCTTCGACGCGGCGCGAAACCCGCGTCGGCCGGGACAAATGAAAAATCAGTGACGGGTGGCCGATGGCCGACTCCGTCGCGCGGAACGGAGCCTCTTCGAATATCGCGGCGTGAATCGATTGCCAGCCGGCGTCCTGGCTGTGCGAAATGAGTCGATTCCCCGGACGCAGAACACGCCCGTGGGTTTCATCGGCGGTAAAGACGGGTTTTTCGGCAATCTTCATATCAAAAACGACCGGCACGCACCGGCATGATTATGACCGAGGATGCCCCGGGCCGTCAGCCACCGATATAGGGATTTACCGCGACCAACCGGGGTACGGCGCAAATACCAGGCGCCGGAGCGCAGTTTCCATGACCAGACGGCTACCATCAATCTGACCATGGCTCCCCTTCGCATAGCGTCGAATCCGGTAAATATGTTCGCGCGCCAGCGTCCTGCGGATTCATTGATTCGACAGGAATTTACGAAACACGCAGTGAGAACGGCGTGAAATCAGTGTCGTCGTCGTAGTAATCCTCGTGTTCGGCGCGTTTGAGCCGGTTTACGACAAAATACGTGGCCGGCGTCATCACGACCTCGACGGATACCTTGAAGGCGAAATTAAACGCAACGACTGCGAACAGCGTGTCGAACGTCCAGATTCCGGCGAAGGCGATCGGATAGAACAGCAGGCTGTCCACACCCTGCCCGAAGAGCGTTGAGCCGATCGTACGAGTCCACAGCCAGCGACCGCGTGTCAGCAGCTTCATTTTCGCCATGACATACGAATTGACGAAGTCACCGGCCCAGAATGCGACGATAGAAGCCACTACGATCCGCCAGGTGCTGCCGAACAGCGCCTCGACCGCCGGCTGCACGACCTCGTTGAATGGCTCCTCCGGTGAAGCCGGCATATTGACGACAATCCATGCCATCGCGGATGCAAACACCATCGCGCCGAATCCTGCCCAGATCACCTTGCGCGCCCGGGCATATCCGTACACTTCCGTGAGGACGTCACCAAATATGTAGCTCAGCGGAAAAAACAGGTTGCCCGCACCGAAGCTCAGCGTGGCACCAAACAGCGTGACGACGCCGACTTTGACCGGCGCGATGAGATTGGAGCACAGCAGCACCGTGACGAATGCCGCCATGAGCAGATCGTAATATCGATAATGCTGTGGTCGTGAGCTCACGCGCTCACAGCCGCCCTGACTTCACGAATGCCAGACTTCGCTCGAGAGCATCCAGCGTGCCCTGCAGCAATATTTCACCCTGCGGCAGGTCGCGCCGGACGTGCCCCTGCGGGCCGAGCACGAAATCATGGTAGCCGTGCTCATAGATCTCCAGCCTCACGGCCTTCGACTGCAAGGCGAATTGCTCATGCAACACGCGATCGATCTCCAGCAGCGGGTCCGCGGTCCCGACCTGAATCAATATCGGTGTGCGGATCGGCTCGATGTTCTCCGCTGCGACACTCGCATCGAAGCGCAGAGGCGCCGCATCGGCTGCGCCGCGCTCCGGCCGATCCCGTACGCCGAGAAACCAAAACGGCGCCGGCGCACCTGCAACGACCGCTTTCAGCGTCTGAATCTTCGAAGCAAGAAACAGCGCGAGGTTGCCGCCGAGACTGACGCCATAAATACTGATCTGCTCATCATCGACATAAGGCAAAGCGCTCACGTGCTCCACGACCGCGATGCCGTCGTCGATCGCCGTCGTTACTCCCGTGTCCGAAGGCGCGTTCACGATATCGAAGTCCCCGCCTCTGTAGTCGGCAACTGCAACGACGAACCCCTCCTGCAGAAACCGTTCCCAGACCGGACCGCCGTGATCGCCGCGCGACCATCCGAGGAGCTGCTCCATGCCACGCCCACCCGGGGCGCCGTGGAACATGACAATCGCAGGAAACGGTCCGCGCCCGGAAGGTTTCCGAATAGCAGCCGCGACGTAGACACCATCCGTGGATTTGACGTACGTCTCGATGACCGGCGAGCGGTCTTCGCTGACTGCATTGATGTAGCGCTCGTGCGGTAACGAGTCCGGTGGTCCGCTGAAGTCGACGATCTCCGCGATGGCGCTCATATGCATCATCAACACCGAAAGCGGTGCCATTCGAAGGGCATTAGCTCGCACAACCCACTCCTCGTCATCTATAGTTACAGTGTGGTATCGACCGGGACGCGACGATGATGCCACAATTGAACAATCGGCCAGCGAAGACGACCAGGGGGTTGCAATGAATTTTAATTACAGGCCTGGACCATCACTCGTGATCCGCAGCGCGGTAGTGACGATCGTCGCGGTGCTGTGGTCTGCGGGCTCGGCAACTGCGCAGAATGGCGCAGCGGCGCTGCCCCCTGACATCCACCCGGAATCGCTCTCACGCCTGCCGCTGCTATCCAGAGATGATCTCGACGATGAGGGAAAAGCGGCCTACGACGACATCGTCGGCGATCGGCCGGCACCACGCACCGGACCGGTTCCGACATCGCTCTATAGCGCCCGGATTGCCCGCAACTGGGACGATTTAAACGGCTTTCTCAGATACAACGGGAGCCTGAGTCCGCGGCATACTGAAGTGGCAATCTGCGTCGCAGCATGGGAAATCGAACAACAGTACGAATACTCGGCGCACGAGCCGGCTGCGCTGCGGTACGGAGCACCGCAGGCAGTTATCGACACGATCAAATACGACCGCGAGCCGGTAGGCCTGAGCCCTGAAGAGACGATCATCATCCGACTCGGACGGCAACTGATGCGTGAGCACAGGGTCGATTCCGATATTTACGCAGAAGCCGTCAGGCTGTTCGGGGAAAAGGGCGTGGTGGAACTGGTGACTGTCATGGGCGACTACGTGATGGTCGGCATGGTGCTCACGACGATCGACCAGCATTTGCCGCCGGAGCGCCCGGCACTGCTGCCGCCGCGGTAAGCGATGCAGCAATTCAGGAGCGCGATCGCGACCGGACTTGTCGCTATCGTCCTGACAGGTTTGATGGCGCGTCCCTCGTCAGCGCATCATTCGTTCGCCATGTATGACCGTTCGATCGTTTACGTTCTGACAGGCGTCGTCGCCAACCTGAA
>JASFSB010000416.1:0-3180 GCA_050114615.1 Gammaproteobacteria bacterium | reverse complement strand
CGGACCGAGCCAGGTACCGGCCTCGAGTCCGACGACTTCCAGACCCGCCTCGCACAAAGGCTGCACTGCGACTCCGCCGGCGCCTCCGAGCCCGACGACGACCACATCGGTCCTGGCGTGCATGACGCTCATGCCTCCTCCGGCTCCGTGTCACCGGGATCGAACATAGGCAGGTCGTACGCGGATATTCGAGTGGGAACGGGCGTGGCATCCAGCGCCTGGTCGGCGGGCCCGACGCCGAGACGCAGACCTGGATATCCGAGCATTGCCCAGCCGATGAAGTCATCATTGCCGCCGTAGTATGGATCTCCGAAGGTACCTTCCAGCGTGTGCTGCAAAACGAGATCGAAAAACGAGCCCGCGTTCGGTGGGAATGCGGTCGCGTCTTCTGTTCGGGCCGGCGCATCGTTCTCGAGCGATTCCAGGATCGCGTCCTGCTGATTCTCATCGAGCTCCGCAAAACGATTGCCGTATGCACGACGGGCGTAGTCATCGATGGCAGAAAGGCCTGCTGTATAGATATCGCGACTGGCCGCGAGTGCATCTGCAAAACCACGATCGATATAGCGCACAGCGCCCGCCTCGAGCGCCCCTGGGCCGTTCTCGTCGCTCGGAATCAGGCGCCCGACCATCGCTTCGAGCGTCTCAGCTTCGCTCGGAGAGAGATTTTCATACGGCTCGCCTGTGCGTTGCGTCTGGGAAATCACACGGCGCGGCAGCGAAGCGGCCGCGCCAACGGCAGAGAGGCGCTTCAGTACGGAGCGGCGAGACAAGTGACGCGACATGTCGACCCCCTGTTCCACTTACAGCCCCAGTTTACTGCATACGCATGGCTTTTTTTGTAGGATCGACATGCCGCGCAGCCAGATCACGACGACAAGTCAACGAATCCTTGGCGCGTATTCCCGCTGCCCGCCCTGCACGACAGTCACACCGTTCACTGATCCCGTCGCAGCGCGATTGACGAGAATCTCCACCGGCGCAACGAGCAGGAAAAGCCGGTCTGCATCGGCGGCGAACAGTGGCGCAGACCCGAACTGCGAATGACGCCATTCGAGGGTTCCCTGCTCGTGGGAGATCGACAGGATGGCACCGTCAGCCGCCTCATAATCCCCGACGTACTCCTCGAGCACCTGCGCCGGCAGGTCGATGGCCTCCGGTGGCGGCTCGTAGCGACGTGGCGCCGGTGACGCCAGGGAATCCCACTCGTAGGCGCGCTCAACACGTTGCCGTAACTCCCGTATCAGCGAATAGCCCTGATCGCTGTTCGTCATGATGACGAGGCCATATCCGTGCACTTTATGCGCAACCAGATCGGCCTGGAATCCCCAGTCGTCTCCGCTATGGCCGAAATACCAGCCTTCGCCGAGCTTCTGAATCCCGAAACCTACCGCAAAATCCCCGACGCCGACCGGCGTCAGCATCTCCTGGACCAGCGTGCGGTTCAGCACTTTGTTCGATTCGCCGATCGCCGATTTCTGCACCTCGATTACAAAGCGCGCGAGATCGCTGGCTGTCGTCCAGAGCCCGCCGGCGGCCATTTCCGGATACACGTGCCACCTGGCTCCTCGCGACTGACCGTTGCGATCGTGTCCGCGCGACGCATTTCGATCCCGCTCAGATGGCAGCGGGTTCTCGAAGGTGCTGTTCAGCATCCCGATAGGCAGCAACACGTCGTCCCGCAGAATCTCTTCGAACGGTCGTTCACGCGCGTCGGCAAGTGCGAGCTGCATCAGAACGACGCCACCACCGGAGTACTCCATCAGCGACATGGGCGCGCGCTCCATGAATATCGGACGTGTGTTGGCCGGTGGCTTCCCCTCGAGTATCTGAATCACCGTCGGAACCGGACCAGCGGGATCGTAGCCAGGGAAGCCGAAAGCATCCCCGAGTCCGGACGTGTGGCTCGTCAGCGTGCGCGGCGTGACAGGCCGGTCGCGCGTAAAATCTCCGGTATCGAGCTGCCACGATGTCAGGATATCGTTGATGTCGTCGTCGAGCCCGAATACGCCGTCCTGGACCGCCTTGAGCACACCCATCGCGGCGACCGGCTTGCTGATCGATCCCGCCAGAAACATCGTCTCCGCGTTCACCGGTTTGCCGGTCTCTGTATCCGCAGTGCCATAGCCCTTCGCCCAATGAATACCGAAATCGCGAATGACCGCGATACTGACACCGGGCACGCTGAATCGCTCCATGAGCTGCTCGATAGTGAGCGCACCCAGCCCGTTCTCGCCTGATTCAGGCTGCACGCCTTCGATGGCAGCCCTGAGCGTATCAACGGATCGTTCCTGGGCCGCCAAAGACTCGACGAGCATGATGGCGATGAGAGAGAAAAGGATCGGCCGGAGTCTGTTCATCTGATTGAAGCTCCCTGCGCAAAATGCGCGACAGTTACAACAAACAGACGCGGTTCACCTGCAAATGGTTTAAATCCCCAGTATCCAGCTACTGACAGACTGCCATGTCCTGGTAGCCTGCACGGCCGGCCGAAACGTCGGCGATTGCAGCACAAGCGCCGCAATGCCAGCCAGAAAAACCGGATGGACGACGCGACGTTTCAGGTAGTCATACGCCATGGAAAGCAGAATGGGCGAAAACCATATCCCATGCGCAAGCCAGAGATTTCTCGGCTGACCGAGAAACGGCATGCGAAAGACTGCTGCGACCAGCAACGAAGTTCCCGCCACGACGATCAGACGCCGGTGCAGCTCAGGTTTTCGACGCAGCGCTATCGCCGCACCAAAAAACGGGGCAAACACACCCATGTCGACAATCGCGCTGTATAACAGTGCCCGAGCACGATCCGGCTCGCCTCCCTGTGCGTAACCCCTGGACATCAGGTAACCGGTTGCCAGCCCCACGACGATCACGACGATGCCATACCCGATACCAAGCCGACCCACTGCGACATGCAGGTCTATTCTGCGATTGGCAGCGAGACAGGCCTGTGTCGTAAACAGAGCCAGCCAGCCGACGAAGACGACCGCATGAACGTGAAGGATCGCTGCCTTGCCGGCCGCCTGCAGTAATACAGGGCCGAAGTAGCCGGGCCAGAATCCGAGCAACGCGAAAACGACCCCAAGGATTCCGATCCCGACGTAAAATTTTCTCGCCGGCCGGACTTGTGACTTCGCGGAAACAGACATCACAACACGCCTTCGAGGTTTTTAGGGGTCA
>JASFSB010000415.1:0-3181 GCA_050114615.1 Gammaproteobacteria bacterium | reverse complement strand
CGTTTCGGCGCAGCCAGTCATTGAAGATCTGCCCGGCAACATGTTCAAGTATCACGTCGATTTCGAGCGTATTGCGATCGACGACTCGATCGGCGCCGTTTGTGTATCGCGGCCCACGAATCCGACGGGCAATGTCATCACGGATGAAGAAATCGCACTGCTGGAGAAAATGTGCAGCGCGGCTGCCCGCCCGTTGATCATCGATTGCGCCTATGGCGATCCTTTTCCCGCAATCGTCTTCGTCAAAGCGCGACCGTACTGGAACGAGAACGTCATACATTGCATGAGTCTTTCCAAGCTCGGATTGCCCGGCGTTCGTACCGGAATCGTCGTTGCCCGAAAAGAAGTCATAGCAGCGTTGACGCAGCTGACCGCGACTGTCCAGCTTGCGGTTGGGAGTGTGGGCCCTCTACTGGTTGGAGATCTCATACGTTCACGCGAAATTCTTCAGCTCTCGCGCGAGCAGATCATGCCGTACTATCGCGACAAGGCGCAGGCTTGTGCGCAATGGTTGCACGCAGCACTGCGTGGCCTGCCGTACCGAATTCATCAGCCCGAAGGAGCCATCTTCCTGTGGCTATGGCTGCCCGAGTGTCCGATACCCAGTGAGACGCTCTACGATGAATTAAAGCGAGCCGGAGTTCTGGTCATGTCCGGCCATCACTTTTTCCCGGGCCTGGCCGGGCAGTGGGCGCATCGTAACGAATGTCTGCGCATTTCCTTCGCTATGGACGAATCTGTCGTTCGTGACGGCGTCGCAATCATTGGCCGCACCGTCCGTTCCGCATACGCGCGCGGCAGGTAATTCGCGAATGACACGTCTCGTTCGACTCGAGTATCCGACAGACAGCGCTCGATTGTTCGAACGCGTGCGCGACCTGCCCTGGCCTGTTTTGCTCGAGAGCAGTAATGACTACCTGCCGTGGGCGCGCTACGACATCATCGCGGCAGACCCAGGCCTGCGAATATCCTCGGATGGCGTTCGTACGAAGATCGAGTCTCTCGCTACGACGACATACTCTGAGCGCGATCCGCTCGACGTTGTCCGCGAAGCGCTCGGAGCAACATCGGAACCAATCGGGAACCTGCCGTTTTCCGGCGGAGCGCTGGGCTATATCTCCTACGATTACGGTCGTCGGCATGAATACATCGGGAATCAGGCGCAGGCCGATATCGAAATCCCCGACGTTGCGCTGGGAATTTACGACTGGTCCGTCGTCGTCGATCACCTCGATCGCACCTGCTGGCTCGCGAGTCATTGCCGCGACTCCCGGACGTCCGAAAACTGGGATTCGCTCGTTGCAAGATTCTCGACGGTCGAATCCCAGGCGGCTGTTTCGCACTTTCGCGTCTGCGGCGCAATCGAATCCAATCTTCCCGAAACCGAGTATGCAGCGGCATTCAACGCAGTGAAGGCGCACATCACAGCCGGTGACTGCTATCAGATTAATCTGACGCAGAGATTTTCAGCCGCTGCGAGCGGTGACGCCTGGGACGCCTACACACGTCTACGCAGGATTTCACCAGCACCATACGCGGCTTATCTCGAGTTTCCGTTCGCGCAAATCGCCAGTTCCTCGCCGGAGCAGTTTCTCAGTGTCCGGGGGCGGCATGCCCGCACCAAACCCATCAAAGGCACCCGAGCGCGCTCCGATGAACCGCTGCAGGATTCCGAGCGTGCGCGCGAATTGTACCTGAGCGCCAAAGATCGAGCAGAAAACGTGATGATCGTCGATCTTCTCAGAAACGATTTTGGTCGGTGCTGTGCGGCTGGAAGTGTTCGAGTGTCACGACTGCTTGCCGTGGAGAGTTTTGCCAACGTGCATCATCTCGTCAGTACCGTCGAAGGCGAGCTTCGCGATGATTGCGACGCTATCGATCTGCTGATCGCATGCTTTCCGGGCGGATCCATTACCGGAGCCCCGAAAATTCGCTCGATGCAGATAATCGATTCTCTGGAACCGCATCGACGCAGTATCTATTGTGGATCGATCGGATACATCGGATACGACGGTCGAATGGATTCGAACATTGCTATACGCACGCTGCTCATCACTGTCGGAAAGGTTTATGCATGGGCAGGCGGAGGCATCGTCGCCGATTCGCAGCTGCAGCTCGAGTATCAGGAAAGCTTCGACAAGGCGACCGCGATGTTGCAGGTCCTGAGTGAGACGAGCGAGCTGAAAAGCGCTTAGACGGGGTTCATCTGCTAGCGTGCCTGAGTGCGCATTCCCGTCGGTTTCTGTGTGTGCGCCCAGCCGATCCATGCGGCCGCATGTGCACTGACGTCGTGGACACGCAAAATGTCTACGCCGCGTGCAGCCAGGCTGAGTGATGCGCCAACCGTAGCGAGATCGCGCGAACGCTCCGCACTCTCAGCAAAGCCGTGCATGAACGACTTGCGGGAGTGGCCAACGAGCAGTCGCATGCCATGCCGACGGAACTGCTCGACGCGCTGCATGATCTCCAGCGACTGCAGCGCGTTCTTTCCGAATCCGACACCGGGGTCGAAGATGATCCGACTGAGATCTATTCCGGCTTTCGACCAGGTTTCGAGCCTCGCATCGAGCCATTGTTCGATCACGTACAGCGGATCGGTATCTGCGTCGATAATGAGTCCGGAATCGGCTGGCAGCGAAAGATTGTGCATCGCAACGAATTCTGCGCCATAGGAAGCGGCAAGCTCGATCATTTCAGGGTCCGTCAGACCGCTGACGTCGTTTATCATGTCGACGCCGAGTGCCAGCGCTCGCATCGCGACGCTCGCGTGATAAGTGTCGATGCTGATGCGTGGTCTGAGGATGTCGCCGGCGTAGTGATCAATCAGTGGTGCGAGAATCGCTTCGAGCCGATGCCACTCTTCGTCCGGCTCCAGCGGTGCTGCTCCGGGACGCGTGGACTCGGCGCCCAGATCGATGATTTGCGCACCCGAATTCGCGAGCTGTTCGATGTGTGGCTGCGCGTCGGCCCAGCTCTGAAACTGGCCGCCATCGGAAAACGAATCCGGGGTCACGTTGACGATGCCCATCCACAGTGGGATCTGGCGATCGAGCTCGCGCGAGAGCTGAAGCACGTTGCGTGAGCCCATCCCAGGAATGCGCAAACCCGGATTCAGTGCCACCAGCGGAGTCAGTACAAACGCGCGACGATGCATCTCGGCGTGTGGCACAGTCAACTCCTG
>JASFSB010000414.1:0-3185 GCA_050114615.1 Gammaproteobacteria bacterium | reverse complement strand
TGTCACGCCAGTGGCACTGCCGGGTAGCTATATACGGAAGGGATAACCGCTGAAAGCATCTAAGCGGGAAGCCCCCCCTGAGATTAGGTTTCCCTGGGGACTCGATCCCCCTGAAGGGCCCTCGTAGACTACGAGGTTGATAGGCTGGGTGTGGAAGTGCAGTAATGCATGAAGCTAACCAGTACTAATTGCCCGTGAGGCTTGACCATATAACACCCAAGCAGTCTGAGACTGTCGGGTGATTTATAAGGCTCGAGGATGTTCAGTGTGATTCACGTGACGCACATTTGTGCTGAACGTGGACGGATCATTTCAGATGACATTGCAGATTGAGATGACGATTTGCGATGTCACACCGGTTTGCCTGGCGGCCATAGCGAACGGGAACCACCCGATCCCATCCCGAACTCGGAAGTGAAAACGTTCAGCGCCGATGGTAGTGTGGAGCCATTCCATGCGAGAGTAGGTCATCGCCAGGTTCTTATTCGCAGGCCCCGTCGACATCGAGTCGACGGGGCTTTTTTGTCAGACCCGTTTTTGTCATGCGTTGATCTGCGGCACAGAAACTCCGCCGCACGATTGACATAAGCCGAATGCGCGTCCGGCCGCTCGGCAACACACGAGCGTTTGCCGTCGGACCAGCCACGCCGGAGTGTCTGCCGCGGCGCTCACGCCGCGTGTCGTCCGCGCGATTTCTCCGTCGCCGATATGTCCTGTCGATGCCACCTGCCCGGTTGTGCCCGCAACGGCCGAATTGATGCATCACGCTGAATTGCCAACGATTTTCGACTAGTCGTGCTGACGGAAAGCAAAACTGAGACGCAACCGAACGACTTCCTGACACGATCAATTTAGCCTGTCTGATGCCTCTTTGTAACCAGCGGATGAGCACGGCCCCGGCTCAATATGTGAACTATGTCACTTCGATGCGAGAAATCGGAACTGCGTCACACAGCGTGCGAGAAACGGCTTTTAGACTTTTCTGGTTCGTCCCTTAACCGGGCGGTATATATAAAAGTGTGCGAGCGGTACTCGACGCGGGAGTGCGTAATGAGTCAGCGAGGTTTTACTTTGTGGGAATTGCTGGTCACGGTGCTGGTCATCGGCGTTGTGCTCGGCATTGGCGTGCCGAATTTCAGTGAGTTCTCACGCAACAGCGAGATGGCTTCCGCAGTCAACGCGCTGGTTTCGGCTATCCACGTCAGTCGCACAGAAGCCGTCAAAAGAGGCATGCCCGTCACGCTGTGTGGCAGCTCGACACCGCTCGCGGCCGCGCCGAGCTGTGATGGTGGCAGCGGCGGCTACTTCGCATTCACTGATGTCCAGGATACCGATGCCGATGGTAACCCCGACGGCAATGGCGTCTTCGACGGCGCAGATCAGATTCTGCTGCAGCGCGATCGCCCCGCAGACCAGATCGTCACGGCCATCGAAGGCGCCAGTGGTCGAATCACTTTCGGAACTGACGGCTTTCGGACCCAGCCGATGGCCAACCCTCTGACTCGCGTCATGTACTGCGATCAGCGGGGCAACGTGACGGGTGCCGGATCGGGCGGTGAATCGGTCGCACGCGTCGTGGTGATCGCGCCGACCGGACGGCCGCAGCTGCTTCGCGATGTCGCGGCTGTGGCGGATTTCATCGCAGACACGGGGGCCAGCTGCCCATGATTCCGAAAGCAAAGCCTGTGCCCTTTAGCGCCGGTTTCACGCTGATCGAAGTGATGGTCGCGCTCGCGGTCGTCTCGATCGGCATGCTCGGCATCGCATCGTTGTATACGCAGGCGCTGGGCGCTGCACGCACGACACAGTATCGCAGCCAGGCTATCAACCTGCTTTCGGATATGGCCGATCGGATACGCGGTAATCGCCTCGGGGATCTGTCCTATGCTGGTGCTGCGGCGGATAACAACTGCGACCTCAGCGGCGGTGCGACCTGCACGCCGGCCCAAATGGCAGCCCACGATTTGTTTACCTGGGGTGCTCAGGTTCAGGCACTGCTGCCGGCCGGTGCCTGGAATCTCGCGCGCAACGCTGCGGACACGCCACCCTCGTACACGATCACAGTCACGTGGGACGAAGTTGGGCAGGGCCAGGTGACTGCGCAAACGGTCGTTCAGGTTCCTGCGTTTTAGGCCGTGCATATGAATACCTGCGAGAACAATCGGCTTCGACGAACGCGTGTGGTGCGCATCGCCGGGTTTACATTGATCGAACTGATGACCGCGCTCGCCGTCGGTTCGTTTCTCGTCATCGGCGCCACGACGATCTATCTTCAGGGCCGCCGGAGCTTCTCCGACAACGAAGCGATATCGCGCTTACATGAAGACGCCCGATACGCGCTCGCCGCGATCGAGCCGGACATCCGTATGGCCAGTTTCTACGGTCAACAGGCTCGAGCGGATCTGATCCAGGGTTCCGCGGGGCCGCTGGACCCGATAGATGGCGCTTTCGTAACGGCGCCGAGCTGTGGCGACAACTGGGCGGTTGATCTCGCTCAGCCCGTCGCCGGTACCAATAACGGCTATGCCTGGGCCTGTGCACCGACGATCGGTGCCGCGCGTGCAGGCGCTGACACGCTCGTGATTCGGCGCGCCGCCGAAGATCCGGAAACCGGTGCGCTCGACGCGAATACGATCTACGTGCATTCGACCCGTACGTTGTTGAATGCGCTGTTCCGCGGCAGCGCCGGCGTGCCCTTTACGACTGTCCTGGGAACGGAAACGACCCATGAGCTCGTGACTCATGGTTATTACATCAGCACGCAGTCCGACAACGACACTACGGTCCCGTCACTGCGTCGCTGGCGTCTCGCATCCGGGCCGTCTCTGATGGACGAGGAGATCCTCTCGGGTGTCGAAGACATGCAGATCGAACTCGGCGTCGACACCGATCCGCTCGGCATTGCGACGCGCGGATCCGTCAACCAATATGTTGCCGCAGACGCTGCGATCCTCGATCCGGCCGATCCCGCCTTCAATCCGGATGCCCAGGTGCTCGCCGTTCGCATCTGGCTGCTGGTTCGGGCACAGAACCGCGAACCCGGCTTTACCGACAACGTGTACGCCTATTCAGATCGGGACTGGGGAGCCGTCATCGCGCCGACAGACGTGCGCAGGCTTCTCGTATCGAAAACCATTTATCTCAGAAACGTCAGGACTGCCAACAATGACTAAGACCGCCCCCGA
>JASFSB010000413.1:0-3189 GCA_050114615.1 Gammaproteobacteria bacterium | reverse complement strand
AAACGGCGATGCAGGCGTGGAAAATTTCAAAAACCTGCTGCGGGCGGGCGGCTCAGACTACCCGTACGAACTGCTCGTTGAAGCGGGTGTCGATCTCGCAACGCCTGAGCCCTATCACGCCGTTGTTCGTCAGATGAATATGATCATGGACGAAATGGAGAACCTGCTAGACGAGCGCGCCGGAGGCTGAAATACGTTCGCCGTAACGATTCTTCCACAACCTGATCGTCACAGGTACGGCAACGTTCAGCCAGAACGCGGCGAACATCAGCGTATAGAACGCCTCCGTGTTCAGCACTTCATTCTGCACATAGGCGATGTCGAGCACGACAAAGGCCAGTTCAGCGCGCCCCAGCATACCGAGACCGACCAGCCAGCTCTCCGGCCAGTGCATACCGCTCGTGTAGCGAGCCGCAAGGCCCGCCGAGAGCACCTGCGCGACAAACAACGTGATCGTCATTGCGATCGCATGCGGGATGATTGCAGCAACGACTTCCCAGTCGAGCACGATCTGCGTGCCCAGCTGCACGAAAAACACCGGACCAATCCACGAAAAAGCGATATTGTCGAGAATACGCTTCGTATCCTGATACGAATCGAACGATTCCTGCTGCTCGAAATACTCCTCGCGCAGAATCAGACCGGCGAGATAGGCTCCGACAGCCGGGTGGAAGCCAAACTCCCAGGCGAGTACGCCGGCTGCCACTGCAAGAATCAAAGCTGCGAGCGTTGCGTACTGGCCGCCTTCGAATGCGAGCAGATGCCGAATGCCGTAGCGACCGATCAGCGGCACGTGTCGGATCCAGCCCAGCGGTTCGTGCGGCAGCAGCCATGCTGCCGCCACCCAGACAAGAACGAAAAAAGCGAGAATTTTGAGCAGTATGATGCCGATGGCGGCTGCGTCCGGCACGCCGTCCCCCGTTACCAGTGGAATCATGACCGCGACCAGCGCGAGTGAAGCAATGTCGTCCAGCAATGCAGAACTCATGATCCGGGTTGCCGCGGGCGTCGCATGAAGTCCCTCGCTGCGCAGGCAGGCCATCGTCAGCGAGACTGCGGTTGCCGTCATGGCGAGCCCACACATCAGAGCGATACTCACATCGCTCCAAAAGACGTACGCGAGTGAATACGCGGCGAAAAACGGCGCGACGGCGCCGAAAAACGCCACGCCCCAACTGCGCTTCGCGCTCGCAACGAAGTTGTCAGTTCGCTCCTCGAACCCGATCGCGAACATGATGACGATGATCCCGAGTTCCGCGAATTCCCGTATGAACGGCTCGGGCTCGCGGGGCAGGAAACCGACGTTGACGAGCACGAAGCCGAAAAAAAGGAAGAACAGAACCGGAGTCAGCCGCGTGCGTCGAGCGACAATTACCGCCGCGAAAACCGCTATCCAGATCAGGATCAGGTGCTGAAACGCATGCATTCGTTTACTTTGACGGGACCGTAACGCGCCGGCAAGTGCGTTATGCCACAATTATTGTGTGTTTAGCGTTACGCGATTGTTGCAGCGGTATCCAGTCATGAACGACAAGGTCTTCAATGTATTGTTTCTCTGCACCGGTAACTCTGCGCGAAGCATTCTGGCCGAGTGTATCCTGAACCGCGAAGGTCGCGGCCGGTTCAGGGGATTCAGTGCCGGGAGCCATCCAACCGGGAAGGTGCATCCGCTCGCCCGCGCGCTGCTCGACCGCCGCGACTTTGCGACCGACGCGCTGCGCTCGAAGAGCTGGGATGAGTTCGCCGCGGCCGATGCGCCCCAACTCGACTTCGTCTTCACCGTTTGCGACAGCGCCGCCGGTGAAGTCTGCCCCATCTGGCCGGGACAGCCGATGTCTGCGCACTGGGGACTGCCGGATCCGGCGGCCGTAAAGGGATCCCCGACGGAACAGGCGCTCGCCTTTGCAGATACCTTTCGGATGCTGACAAACCGCATCGGCGTATTCGTCAACCTGCCGATCCGCTCCCTCGACAAGCTGACGCTGCAGAATCGACTGGACGACATCGGCCGGAGCGAGGACTAACCGGCCGGCTCTTCACGAGCCGGCCGATCGGTTTACGTTACCAGAACATTTTCCAGAGGTTACCGGCCCGGAAGAACCAGGTCTCACCGGACCAGTCATCGACGCCGTCGTTGTCAGTCACGACATAGACCGAACCGTCGCCCGTGACCGCCACGCCTTCGGGCTTATCGGTAATCCAGCCGTTCGTTGCGAGCAGATCCGGCAGCATGTCGTAAACACGCTTTTCGGCCTGTTCGATGAAACCATCCTTCGCGTCCCGCCCGCCGAAATTCACGAGCGTCTTGAGCTCGGCAAAGTCACCGGTGCGGTTGTCGCGCTCGAGTACGACATAGCCACCGGGCACCTTCGTGATTTCCGACAGTCCGACCCACGCCGCGTTGGCAGGCTCTTCGGCCAGCTCGTATCCGATATGATCCCAGGAACCATCCTTCGGATCGTAAATCCAGATACGGGTCGCCTTCGGCTCCCCGTCGGCTTTCAGGCCCAGCGCGTCGTCGTCGAGATCCTCGCATTCGGCCGTCGTATAGTCCCAGCCACGCTGTTGCGCAACGAGCAGCACGTAATCCCGGTCTCGCTTATGCCAGGACCAGGACCAGGACCTGCTCAGGACGGCAACGCCCTCGAATCCGGCACCCAGGCTCCCCGTCGCCGTGGATGCGGCTCTGCAGGACTCGATCTGCGCCGGTAGTCCGATCTCGCTGATGACCTGTCCCAGCTTATCGACCTGCAGCAGACGATTCGGTCGTGAACCATCAGCGTTGCCCTCGCTGGCAATCCAGTAGGTGCCGTCAGGCGCGACATCGATGCCTTCCGGATCGTAGTCGCCGGTACCGCCGGTGATCGGCAGCGAGTCGACGATAAGCGCCGGATTTTCAGACGCGTTGATCGTGAGGATCGCGCTTTGGGCATAAAAGGAATCCCAGACAGCCAGCAGCTTGTCGCCGCGGCCACCCGTCGCGACCATGCCGGACAACGCCGACCAGGGAATGGGCTTACCGCTGACGTCGTCGGCGGAAAGAATCTGCGGGTACGCCGGCTTGCCGGACTTCAGCTTGTAGATCATCACTGAAGAGCGAACGCCGAACTCCGGATCGTCTTCTTCGCCCGAAACGACGAGGAGGTCACGAGACGGAATCGCCAGCAGGCCTTCCGGTCCGAGCGGACC
>JASFSB010000412.1:0-3194 GCA_050114615.1 Gammaproteobacteria bacterium | reverse complement strand
CCATCAGCACACGATTGGACGCACTGATCGGCGTGGCGACGACGATGAGCTCCTGAGTGAGATCGCTTTGATGCCAGTCTGCCGTCTGCTCGAAGTCGAATTCTCCGGGCTGCGGATCGGCGATTTCCACGGCGTACCCCTGCGATGCGAGAAAGCGTGCGAACCAGCCGCCCATCTTGCCTGCGCCACCGATGATCAACGCGCGTTTTCCGGCCCCGCCGCCGCGCGCTGCGACGCGCGTAAGCTCCTGATGGGTCAGTGACGCCTTGATCAGCTCGAGCATGATGCGTTCGGCCACTTCGGGATCGAGACCAAGGCGCTCAGCATGCTCGCGTGCGCCATCGAGCACGATACGCTCTCGAGCGTAATCGCGAGTCGGCGCTGCCGTCGAGATCTTGTGCTCACCAATTTCGGCGACGATGTGCTGCCGTTCTGCGACGAGCGAAATGAGCTCGCGGTCGACCTGCGTGAGTCGATCACGCAGCTGTTCGAGTATCATGCGGAGGTTCTCTTGCGTTGATGCTGAATGAGGTTCGTCGGTGTCTCTGGAAACTGTAAGCAGCGCGCGTTGCTTTGAAGGAAGGCAAAACACGTACAGGCACCATTCTAGTGCCTGCGACTGTGACATGCAGTTCGCCGCCTACCTGCCACCGGCTGCCGATGCCGCCCCGGTGCCGGCTCTGTACTGGCTGTCCGGGCTGACCTGCACGGAAGAGAACTTCAGTGTGAAGGCCGGCGCCCAGCGAGCCGCAGCAGAGCTCGGGATCGCGATCATCATTCCGGACACGAGTCCTCGCGGCGTCGGCATTCCGGGCGAAGACGAATTCATCAACGTCGGCGCCGCCGCCGGGTTTTACCTGAATGCGACAGAGGCACCGTGGGCGGCGCACTATCGCATGTACGACTACGTTGCGACTGAACTCGTGGAGATCGTCAACGCCGAGCTGCCGGTCCGCGCCGATGCGAAATCGATCAGCGGCCACTCGATGGGCGGTCACGGCGCACTGACCATAGGGATTCGCAACGCCACTGCCTATCGCTCGATCTCGGCGTTTTCACCGATCTCTTCCACGCGCAATTCAGCATGGGGCAGACAGGCACTTACGGCCTATCTCGGAGCCGACGAAGCGAACTGGTCCGACTACGATGCAACAGCCGTCATTCGCAATCATGCCTGCGCGCACGAGTTACTCGTCGATCAGGGAGCGGCGGACCCCTATCTCGATCAGCTGCGGCCTGACCTGCTGCGCAGCGCCTGCGAAGCGTCCGCTCAGAAGCTGACACTGCGTGAACACGAAGGCTACGATCACGGCTATTTCTTCGTGTCGACGTTCATCGAGGATCATCTGCGCTTTCATGCAGCTGCGCTGCACCAGAGCTGAATTGGACGGTACGCCGCTCGAGAAGATCGCCGCGTGGCTGAACGACGCGCAAACCCGCTCAGCGCGCCGCAATCCGCTCGCCATGGCCCTGGCTACCTGCGCCGAGGACGGCCTGCCGAGCGTCCGCATGGTGCTGGCCAAGGGGTTTTGCGGCGACACCGGGCACATCACGTTCTATACGCACTTTGGTTCACGCAAGGGCAATGAGCTCACGGCGACGCCGCACGCTGCAGCCGTCATGTACTGGGAAGAATTCGACGGCCGGCAACTGCGGGTCGAGGGCCCGGTCACGCGCGCACCGGACGACGCCGCGGATGCGTATTTCGCGACCCGCCCCGCCGCCAGTCAGCTCAACGCCTGGGTCAGTGAGCAAAGCCGGCCCCTGCCGGAACCCGGCACGCTGGAGCAGCGCACCGCCGCGAAGGCGGCCGAATTCGGCCTCGATTTGACGGCGCTCGCCGGGCAAGGTCCGGCGGCCATTCCCAGACCGCCGCACTGGGGTGGATTCAGGCTCTGGATCGAGCAGGTCGAGTTCTGGACCGAAGGTGCCGGCCGCTTTCACGAGCGCTTCGTCTATCGGCGATCACGCGCAGCCGTCGAGCAGCGCCGCAGCGGCGGCGAGGTCTGGCAGCGCACACAGCTGCAGCCGTAGATGCGCACTCGCGCCGGCGCACTGACCGTCATCACCGGACTGCTGGCAACATCGCCGGCGGCCGCGCAGAGCACTGCAGATGCATTGTTCATCGACGTTCGTCAGGGCACGGATCTCAGCCTTACGACGGCGCCGGGACTCGAGTTCATCGTCATAGAGCTGCTTGGCAGACTATGGCAGATGCCGGTCAGCGGCGGGGCGGCAACACCGCTGACGCCGACGGATGCCGCCGTGCGTCATCCCGCGATCAGCCGTGACGGCGCGCGCGTCGTTTATCAGCGCCTGGAAGACACAGGCTGGAATATCTGGCTGCTCGATCTCGCCACCGGGCAACACACTGAAGTGACATCTGCGCCGGGAAACGAGCGCGAACCGGACTTTCTGATCGACGGCACGGGAATCGTCTTTGCTGCCGACCGTGCGGGACAATACGACCTGTGGTCGGTCGAGATGCCGGGAGCACAGTGGCAGCCAGTGTCGACTGAGCCCGGCGACGCCCGCTACCCGGCCGTCGCCGAAAACGGGGCGATCGCGTACGTCGTTGCAGACGACGGCTCGTATTCGCTGCGCACTCGCGCCGCTGGTCTGACGCGCACCGTTTATGAGACGAGCAACGAGATCGCCGCGCCGGGCTGGCGGCCCGGTGGCGGGGTGATCGTCTTTCAGGAACGCGACGCGGATCGCCGGGCACGGCTACGGATGGCGATTCTTGCACCGGAAATGCTGATCCGCGAACTCAGCGCAGGTGAGGATTTGTTTGCATCCCGAATCGGATGGCTCGATACCGCGCGATTTCTGTACGCCGCTGACGGACAGATCTGGCGACGCCGGCTCGCCGGACGCGCCCGTGAGCCCGTCCACCTGTTTGCCACCGCCGTGATTTCGCCGCCACCGATCCCCCGCGCCGCGATCGGCGCGCGCAGCGTAACGGCGGACATCGTACAAAGCGACACGACGCGCGATGGCACGGCGACGGTGTTCGCTGCTGCCGGCGATATCTGGCTCTATCGCGACGGCGAACCCAGGCAGCTCACCGCCGACGATTACTGGAACGAGGATCCGCTGATCGACCCCGATGGCCGGTTCGTCATTTACGCGCGCAGCCATGGCGGCGAACGTCGCCTGTGGCGTATACGCCTCGAGGATCCGTCACCGGCCGA
>JASFSB010000411.1:0-3195 GCA_050114615.1 Gammaproteobacteria bacterium | reverse complement strand
CAGATCATGCGTGTCGTTGTCACAACTAGGGTGTGCTCGTTCTCCCAGCGGCCAACGGAGTATCCGAGCAGTGAGGCTTCCTGATCCGCAGCACCGGTATGTTGTCGGGCGTGCTCCAGATTGGAAATACGCCCGGTTTTGACCAGCGATTGGCGATGCCCGGTGCGAGCAGGACCTCTTCGCCGCTGCGCATAAGGACGTTGCGGACATACATGCCGTGTCGTCCCCGTACGGCCGGATTGCCAGCGACACGGATCGTATCGCCCACTTCAATGACGTCCGGCGCAGTATCAGACTGTCAGAATGTCATAGCCGACGGCGAGGCTGATCAGCGGGTTGCGGCCCGGCGTGGGGCGGTACTCCTGAGACACGAAACCATCGTATCCCATGTCGGCAATCTCGCGCGCGATGTACCGGTAATTGAGTTCACTGTTGTCGATCTCGGCGCGTGATGGCACGCCGGCACAGTGCACATGGCTGATCAGACGCAGATTGTCCCGCATCGTACGCACGACGTCACCGTTGGAAATCTGCACGTGGTAGATGTCGTAGACGACCGTGATGTTCGGTGAACCGGTACGCCGGCAAACGTCGAATCCCCAATGAATATCATCGAAAACCTGATCGGTGCGATTGTCTGCCGCAACTTTCGAATTCGTGATTTCCATGCAGACGTTGACACCCTTTGCTTCGGCATAAGGCGCTACGCGGGAAAGGATTTCCACTGCATTGTCGGCACCTTCCTCGCGGGACATGCCGCGACGTTCGCCCGGCAGCGCGATGAGGTTCGGACAGCCGCCTGCGGCGCAGATATCGATACCTTCGCGTGTCGCTGCTTCGATCTGATCGTGCAGTTCACGCCGAATCAGGCCGTCCTCGAACGTCGTGCCGGTGCCGGTCATCATCGACGGAGTCAGATCGTAGTCTTTCAAAATGGAGAGTTCATTCGGTTGCGGCAGATCCATTCCGGCAAAGCCCAGCGCAGCCAGCACTTCGCAACGCTCTTCGGTGCTCAAATCGAGATCGCCCCAGACCTGGAACATCACACTTTGTTTCAGTCTGCCCTGCCGAATGCCCGGTTCCAGCGCGCGGGCTGCCTGGCCTGCCAGCGCTGGTGCCGCCGCGAGAATCGAAAGCAGCTTCCTTCGGCTGAGCCTGGGTCTTCTGACGATAATCTGCATGCCTGGATCCCCCTGGCGTGGAGTGCAACTGATGCTGCGCCGCCGCGGCAACGCAGCCACGTGAGTATAGCTCACCGGCAGGAGCGCAACCCGCCAGGTTCTGCGTCAACGCAGGCAGCTCGGCTTCACCTGCGGTAAGGTTCGCGAGCCGGTACCGACGCAAGAGGGGACAGGAATGGAACTTAGCGAAAAGCAAAAACGCCTGTGCGACAACAAGCCAGCGGACTTTTCGGATCTGCGAGCCGTGTATCTGAACTGCACACTCAAGCGGTCACCTCAGGTCTCGCACACTCAGGGCCTGATGGACATGTCGATTGCGATACTCGAAAGAAACGGCTTGCACGTGGATCGGATTCGAGTCGTCGATCACGATATAGCCTTCGGCGTTTATCCTGACATGACGGATCATGGCTGGTCGACAGACGACTGGCCTGCCATTTTTTCGAAGGTGAAAGCTGCGGAGATCCTCGTAGTGGGGACGCCGATTTGGCTAGGTGAAAAATCCTCAGTGTGCACTCAGGTCGTCGAGCGGCTTTACGCGGCCTCCGGCGAATTGAATGCGAAGGGTCAGTACGCCTATTACGGCAAGGTCGGCGGCTGTGTAGTGACGGGTAACGAAGATGGCATAAAGCATTGCTCGATGAGTGTGCTCTATGCGCTGCAGCATATCGGGTACACGGTACCGCCGCAGGCCGATGCCGGATGGATTGGTGAGGCGGGACCCGGGCCGAGCTATCTCGATGACGGTTCCGGCGGACCTCAGAACGAGTTTACTCAGCGCAACACGACATTCATGACCTGGAACCTGCTGCATCTGGCACGAATGCTCAAGGATGCCGGTGGCGTGCCGGCCCACGGCAATCAGCGCAGCGAATGGGATGCCGGGTGTCGCTACGATTACCCGAACCCGGAGTATCGCTAGCTGTCACTTCGTTTCAGGTTCTGCCAGAGAGAAATTCAACATGCCGACAACTTCAGTAATTGACTGGGACGAAATTTGCTTCGATGGCAGCAGGAGGTTCGAGATTGCCGGATCCCGGACGCGCATTGATGACCTGTACAAGAACACCCGGGACTACGAAAGGCAGATCGGCAAGCTCAGAAGCAGCATCGACTCAAAGCAGCGCATGATGTATGCCCATGACCGGTACAGCCTGCTGACGATATTTCAGGCGATGGATGCGGCCGGCAAGGATGGCACGATTCGCGCCGTTTTCAGCGGCGTGAATCCGCATGGAGTCGACATCCACTCATTCAGGCGTCCGAGCGAGCAGGAGCTCGATCACAATTTTCTGTGGCGGACCAGCATTGCAATGCCGCCGAGGGGTCATATTGGCGTCTTTAACCGATCCTATTTCGAGGAAGTGCTCGTTTGCCGCGTTCATCCTGAAATCGTGACCGAGTATCAGAAGATGCCGGGCAGCGATACGCGCGACCTCGACATCCTCTTTAAGGACCGATTCGAGGCGATTCGCGCGTTTGAACGCTATTCCGCGGACAACGGCACACTCGTCGTCAAATTCTTTCTCAATATTTCACGCGATGAGCAACGTCAGCGATTTCTCTCGCGAATCGATGAGCCGGAAAAGAACTGGAAATTCTCGAAGGGTGACGTCGAAGAGCGTGCCTTCTGGGGCGACTACCAGGCTGCATTCGAGGATGCGATCAACGAAACCGCTGCACCGCACGCGCCATGGTTTGTCGTGCCTGCGGACGACAAGAAGACGATGCGGCTGATCGTCGCGCAGGCAGTTCTCGACGCGCTCGAGCAGATGGACATGCGCTATCCGCAGGTGTCTCCCGAGAGGGCCGAGGAGCTCAAACTAATCCGGCGTCAGCTCATTGACGACTGAGCATCGCGGATCTCTACAGGGATCGATGATGCTCGCGGCGGTCGGCGTGCTCAAAATTCGTCTGGCAGTCGAAACAGCGACTCGCAGCAGGAACGGCGTTCAGTCGCTTTTGGCCAATGTCTTTTCCACAATCGATGCATCGGCCGTATGTGCCCACTGAA
>JASFSB010000410.1:0-3195 GCA_050114615.1 Gammaproteobacteria bacterium | reverse complement strand
ATCTTCCGGTTCGAGATCGACCTTTTGGAGGACCGCAGCGACACGGGCTTTGATCTCTGTCTGGCTGAGGTCGGTCAATGCACGCAGTGCCTCGGAGATGATCCTGCCGACGCTCATGCGAGGATCGAGCGCCGTCACCGGGTCCTGAAAGACCGGTTGTATGAGTCGGCGGAATTCCCGGAACTCGTTCACATCGAGTCGTCGCGTGTCTTTTCCCTGAAACGTTACGGATCCTGCGCTCGGCGCTGCCAGCATCAACAGCGCGCGACTGAGCGTAGTCTTCCCGCAGCCTGACTCGCCGACCAGACCCACGGACTCACCGGCACGAAGCTCGAGATCGACACCATCGAGTGCATGCACCTGCCCGTCGCGTCGTCCGAACATACGACCGCGATGCAACGGAAAGTGACAAGTGAGGCCCTCAGCCGCAAGCAGAACGGGGCGGCTCACGACGTGCTCTCCGGGTGTTCCGACGCCGGAAACCAGCATCGGACCGCATGAGCCTCACCCGTCGCTTCGAGTGCAGGCGCCGCCGTTCGACATTGCTCCCGCGCAGCCGGACAACGTGACGCGAAACGGCATCCCGGCACAGACGCGCCCGGACGCAGCGGCGCACCTGCGATGCTCGCGAGCCGCCCCCCTGCGGGTTCCGAACCGGGCACACTGGCGAGCAGCGCGCGGGTATACCAGTGCCTGGCATTGCCGAAAATCGCCGCGACGGGTGCGCGCTCGACGATCTGTCCGGCGTACATGACTGCGACGCTGTCACAGATTCGTGCAATGACGCCAAGATCGTGCGTAATGAACAGCACCGCCATCTCACTGTCGCGCTGCAGATCCTTCAGCATGTCCAGGTACTGCGCCTGAACCGTGACGTCGAGCGCCGTTGTCGGTTCGTCGGCCAGCAGAAGTTCCGGTGCACAGGCCATTGCGATCGCACCAACGACACGTTGTCGCATGCCGCCGCTGAGTTCATGAGGATATTGATCGATTCGGGTTTCGGGCGAGTCGATTCGCACGCGGCCAAGAATCTCGATGATGGCGTCACGCGCACTGCGGCCGCGAACCGCCTCGTGCGTTGCCAGCGCCTCTTCGATCTGCGAACCGACGGTAAATAGCGGGTTCAGCGAGGACATCGGATCCTGGGGAATCATCGCGATTCGGCTGCCTCGCACTGCGCGGATATCACGCTCCGGCAACTGCACGAGGTTACGGCCGCCGAACACAATGCTGCCGCCGATCCGCGCGTGCGCCCGTTTCGGCAAAAGCCTGAGTATCGCGTTGGCGACGGTGCTCTTGCCGCTGCCGGATTCCCCGACGAGCCCCAGTGTTTGCCCCTTTCGAATGACCAGAGAGATGCCGTCGACGATACGAAGCGTCCGATCACGGAGCCGAAAATCGACGCTGACGTCGCGCAGTTCGAGTAACGGATCGGAATCGGGCTGATCGACGCTCACGCGTGTCACTCCTGGCGTCGGCCGGGGTCGAGCGCCTCGGCGAGTCCGTCGCCGAGCATGTTCGCGACCAGCACGGTCACAAGAATCGCCAGCCCGGGAAAGACGCAGATCCACCATGCCGACAGCACGTACGAGCGCCCTTCGGCGATCATCGTCCCCCAGGCCGGTGCCGGAGGTGGTACGCCGACACCGAGGAAACTCAGCGACGCCTCCATGATGATGACCGTACCAACCTGGAGTGTGCCAAGAACGATCAGTGGCGCCGCGACGTTGGGAAGTACGTGATCGATCGCGATACGCAGCGACGAGCAGCCTGCCGTGCGCGCCAGATCGACGTACGCAAGCTTGCTGACACGCAGCGTTTCGTTGCGCGACATGCGCGCAAACTGAGACCACAGCATCACGCCGATGATCACGACGATGTTGGTCAGACTCGGACCCACCAATACACCGATCAGCAATGCGATCAGTATCATCGGCAGCGAGATCGCGAGGTCGACGATGCGCATCAGTACACTGTCGACCCAGCCGCCGACATAACCGGCGCAAATTCCTATCGCACTGCCGACGACGCCGGCGCCCAAAACGGCGAGCACCGCCACCGTCAGCGAAACGCGCGCGCCATACAACAGCCGGCTCAGGATGTCCCGTCCGAGCACATCCGTTCCCAGCAGGTATTGCGAGTCCGCTCCGGGCATCCAGAATGGCGGTATCAGGCGGTCCGAAAGTGCGCCCGCGTAGGGATCATGCGGCGCCAGAACCGGTGCCAGTATCGCGCCGAGCAGCAATGCACCTGCCATCGCCAGCATCGCGATCGTCGACCTGCGCATGTGCCTCACCGGCGTAGCCTGGGGTCGATCCAGGCATGCCCGAGGTCGACCGCCATGTTGGCCAGCATGAATAACGCGGTCATGACGAGCACGACTGCCTGCATTAGCGGATAGTCACGATCGATGATGGCTTCATAGGCCAGACGGCCGATGCCCGGCCAGCCGAACACAGTCTCGATGACGACGGCGCCCGTGACCATCGTCGCAAAGAACGCACCCATGTATGTCAGAACCGGGACCAGGCTGTTGCTGAGTGCATGCTTCCAGATCACGACGGATTCTGCGAGGCCCTTCATCCGTGCAAGTTTCACGAATTCGCTGTCGAGCGCATCGAGCATGCTGATACGGGTCAGGCGCGCGACGGCTGCTATCGTAAACAGCGCCATCGTAATCGCGGGCAGTACGAAATTGCTCACATCTCCATAGCCTGAGGTCGGCAGCCAGCGCAGCTGAACACTGAATACGAATATCAGCATGATTCCCAGCCAGAACACCGGAATCGCCTGTCCAAGCAAGGCGATCGTCCGCACGAGCGTGTCGATCCAGGTGTCGCGCGCCGTCGCTGCAAAGACGCCCAGCGGAATCCCGATCAGCACACTGAGTATCAGTGCAGCGGCGGCCAGTTGCAGCGATGCCGGCAGACGCGCAAGGATCATCTGCATCACCGGTTCCCGGGCACCGGTAACGGAATTACCCAGATCGCCGTGGAGCGCGTTCCAGAGAAACGTCGCATATTGCTCCGGCAGCGATCGGTCGAGTCCGAGCTCGATCGTCAGCGCTTCCCGATCGGCATCGGTCGCATAATCGCTCAGCATCAGAGATACCGGATCCCCGAGCGCACGCCCGAGCGCAAAAACAATCAGCGACATCGCGATCAGAGCGACGAACATCTCCAGCAGACGACGAAG
>JASFSB010000409.1:0-3215 GCA_050114615.1 Gammaproteobacteria bacterium | reverse complement strand
GACGATTCACATGAACGAAGTCGGTAACAGTCCGAGCCGCACCTGGATGGGCTGGTCGCGCGGACACTGGGAGGGCGACACGCTCGTCGTGGAAACGGACCGCTTCAATGGCGAGACCTGGTTCGATCGGGCCGGCAACTTCCACAGCGACGCACTGCGCGTTACAGAACGCTTTACTCCGATCAGCCCCTGGCATCTGACCTATGAGGCGACGATCGAGGACGCGAACGTATTTACCCGCCCCTGGACGATTCGAATGCCGCTCTACCGACGTCTGGAAGAGAACAGGAGGCTGCTCGAATACCGCTGTACTGAATTTGTCGAGCAGTTGATGTATGGCCATATCGGCGCCGTCGATCCGGCGACCGGCACACCGAACGAACAGGAGTAGCACGATGTGCAACCGATATCCGCGCAAAGATGCATCGCAATTCGCTCCGAGCGCTCGCAGCGCAGGCCGCAGACGACAATGCGCTTCGGCTGCGCTGGCTGCCGGGTTGCTGGCAATGCTGCCAGCCGGGCACGTCGGCGCACAGCGCAGCGCGTTCGGGCCGCCGGAGGATCCGCAATGGACGCTGCCGCGGCTGCCCTGGGGTGATCCGGACTTGCAGGGCGTGTGGCGCTACGAAGCCACGATTCCGCTGGAGCGCCCGCCCGAATTCGCTGACCGGCCGCGGCTGAGCGATGCGGAGATTGCCGCCATCGAGCGCGAGGAAGCGGAGCTTGCGGAGCGCAGACTTGCCGGCCTGGACGGTGAGGCCGTCGGCCGCGCATCGCTCGAGGACTCGCCGATCCGCGGCAACGAATACAACGCCGCCTGGCAGGACCACGGACGTCCGCGGCAGGTCTATGCGCAGACGTCGCTGATCGTCGATCCGCCGAACGGGCGGCTGCCATATACCGACGACGCCCGCGCAGCCGCGGCCCGGGCAACAGCGCGCTACGGTGTCGGTCCTTACGAGTCTTATCTCGATCCGGACACCGGCGAGCGCTGCCTGACCGACGGTGTCACGGCGCTGATGTGGCAGGGCCCGAACGGTGGTCACAACCGCATCGTGCAAAGCCCGGGCTTCGTCACGATCCTGCACGAGGAATATCGTGATCGGCGCATCATTCCTCTCGACGGCGGTGATCATCACGGCATACCGCAGTGGCTGGGTGAGCCGATTGGCCGCTTTGAAGGTGACACGCTGGTTGTCGAAACTGAAAACTTTCTCGATCGAACGAACTATGAATGGGCCAGCCTGTGGATGCGGGCCTCGGCGCAGCTGAAGCTCGTCGAACGCTTTCGCAGAGTCGGCGCGAATCTGATGGAGTACACGATCACGGTGGAGGATCCGCAGACATTCACCCAGCCGTGGACCGCCCGGATTCCGATCGCGCGGCTCGAGGAAGGCACGCAGATATACGAATACGCCTGCCACGAAGGTAATTACGCGATGCCGAATCTACTGCGTGGCAACCGCGTTACGGCCGGCGGTGAATGAGGGGGAAGCCAATGAACTATTTATTCAGTCGGTCTGTGCTCTCGGCGGGGGGGCTCGTGCTGATGCTGTGCATCGGCGCCGGGGCGGCCTTCGCGCACCATGCGTTCGCCGCCGAGTTCGACGCTGAGAAACCGATCAGGCTCGAAGGCACGATTGCCCGCGTCGAGCTGATCAATCCGCATTCCTGGATCCACCTGGACGTCACCAACGAGGACGGCTCGGTGACACGCTGGATGGTCGAAGGCGGCCCGCCGAATGCGCTGTTCCGTCGCGGGTTCACCGAGGACTCGCTGCCGGTAGGCACCGACATCATCGTCGAGGGCTTCCAGGCGCGCGACGGCTCCAACAGGGCCAACGGCAGAAATCTGCTGCTGGCCGACGGCAGCAGCCCGTTCGTTGGCTCGTTCAGCCTGGAACCAACGCGTTGAGCCTTATGAACCGTCTGCTCGCATCGCTGGTCTTGGTGATCCTGACGTTCGCAGGCACCGCCGAGGCGCAGACTGCGACGGCAGATCGCTTCGTCACAGTCGCAAACGGCTATCGACTCACGCCGAACATTACTTATTTGCGCGCCGGGGGCATGGACCTCAGGCTCGATGTTTATCAGCCGGTCGATGCAAACGCGCCGACACCAACGCTGATCTACATGCATGGCGGCGGCTGGACCAACGGCAGCAAGGAAGCCGCACTGCCGAGTTTTCTGCCGTTTCTGGAAATGGGCTGGGCGGTCGTCAATGTCCAATACCGGCTTGCCGATGCCGCCCATGCGCCGGCCGCGGTCGAGGACTGCCGCTGTGCCTTGCGCTGGGTGTATCAAAACGCCGCCGAATACCATTTCGACACGACGGCGATCGTCACGACCGGCAACTCGGCCGGCGGACATCTGGCGCTGACGACCGGCATGCTGAGCGAGGCCGCCGGGCTCGATCGTCAGTGCCCCGGCGACCGCCGCCGGGTCTGGACGACCGGCACGCTCGGCACCGAGCCGCTGGAGGTTGCCGCGATCGTCAACTGGTACGGCATCACCGACGTCTACGATCTCACGCAACGGCCCCCCGGCATTTCCGGCAACTTCACCGAGGCCTGGCTCGGCAGTGCAACGGATCGGGATGCGACGGCGCGACGGGTCTCGCCGATGACATACGTGCGCGCAGACCTGCCTCCGATTCTGACTATCCACGGCAACGAAGACCCGATCGTCCCTTATGACCATGCCACGCGGCTGCACGCCGCACTTGATGCCGCCGGCGTTGCCAATCGACTCGTGACGATCGAAGGCGGCGGTCACGGTGGTTTTTCCGATGACGAAATGGTTCATGCCTATGCTGTCATTCGCGAGTTTCTCGGCACGCATGTGCCGCAGATACGCAGCACGAGCGGAGACGAACATGACTGATTCCCGGGACGAGCAGGAGACATCGATAAAGCGGCGCGAGTTCCTGAAGACCGGCACACTTGCGGGCGCGGCGGCGCTGGCAACGCCCGGGAGCGACGTGCGCGCGCAGAGCAATGCGGCCACATCGCAGCAGCGCGCTGCTGCAACGCCCGAGCAACGCGCTGCCGCCACGCCGCCGATGACGGCCGAATCCGAGGCGCGGCCGCCGGCCGACGTGCAGGTGCTGGGCGAGCACGAACGCAGCGGTTCCGATTACATGGTCGACGTGATCAAGTCACTCGACTTCGATTACATCTGCGCAAACCCAGGCTCGAGCTTTCGTGGGCTGCACG
>JASFSB010000408.1:0-3216 GCA_050114615.1 Gammaproteobacteria bacterium | reverse complement strand
CTTCGAGATGAAGCCGGGTCCGCGCCTCGGTTTTGGGCACACCGGCACTCGCGAGCTCACGCATCCGACGATTCATTTCCTCGAAACGTGCCTTGTACGCGACAACTTCGTTCCTGTTCATCAGCCGCCCGTGCCCAGGTATCAGAATGTCGAAATCGATCTCGAGCAGTGCCTCAATCGTGCGCACAAACTCGACGGCGCTGCCGCCCGCACTATAGTCGATGACCGGCATACCGTCGATGATCAGATCTCCCGCGTGCACGACTTTCAGATCCGGAAAGTACGCGACCGTGTCGCCGTTCGTGTGCCCTGCTCCGAGATAGAGCATCCTCACTTCGACACCGCCGAGAAACACCGATGCCTCATTGTCGAAAACGATGTTGGGCTCGCCTGGCTGCTCGATCCGAAGAAAATTCGCGCGAACGTTCTTGTGCCCGATCACATCGATGCCCATCTGCCGAACGATCACATTGCCGCTGACATGATCGCCGTGATGGTGCGTATTGAGCACGTAGCGAATCGGTAATTCGGACACCGACCGTACATTCGCCAGGATGCCCTCGACATGATTCGGAAATTTGTCGTCGACCAGAATCAGCCCGTCCGGTGTGACACGCAACGCGACATCACCAGACTCGTGATAAAGGCCATCGTCGTCTCGACCGTATGAACAGCCGTTGGGCGCGCAGGGCAGGAAGGGTCCGCGAATCAGGTAAAGGCCTTCGCGCACGGGCTCGATCTGCATCGGGCCCGGTTCGAGCACTTCGGCCTCATGCCTGAAAATCGGCTGCGCACGGGCTGCGCCTGCCACAGCCAGGCACGCGAGACACAATGCGTGCAGCACACCCGCATATGAAACCATTGCCTTAACGCAACAGTTTTCGGTTACGGATCAGCCAGTGGCCTCCCTGCTTGACGATCACGTCCTCGTAATGACCCATCGAAGCAACGCGGTAACCGTCTTCGCCGCCGAGGATCGTCATCCAGTAAGCGTAATGGTGCGCTTCGTGATCGCTGACGAATTCAAGCGTCGCGTTCGTCATTACATGGTGCATCAGGGTCGGTGTGGCGGTGCCTGCCCGCTCGCGCTCATCGCGGCTGGCGATCAGGCCCGTGATGATGCTGCGAATTTCGGCCCGCCCGTGCCGGGCGTTGTCCGCGCCCTGCTCGAACACGGCATCCTCGGTGAATACGGCTGCGTACTTGTCCGGGTCGAGTGTGTCGAGCGCATGCGTATAACGCACCAGCAACGTGTCGATCTCAGCCTTATCGATCAATCGCTGAACAGCGTCGGCGTCCGCCGCGACGCCCGGAACTGCCGTCAGCAACAGTGCCGTCGTAATCAGGCACCCAAAACCTTTAATCTGCCTCAATAGCATCGTGTTTGCTCCTCAGGATGAATGTCGCCTTTTCAGCCGGCGTGCGCTGCGATGTACTCCAGGGCAAAATCACGCAGGCGGCTTTCCGGACGCAGCCCGAGCGCTGTCGCCTCTTCCATCGCACGATCGACATCCCAGTCATCGACGATGACGCGCTTGATAAACCACATCGTCGCGGCACGGCCACCGCCGGCACAATGGATGAACGCCGGCTGTGTGCCCGGCTGGGTGATTGTCTCGAGAAAACGATCGGGCACAGTCGTATCGAGCTGCTCTCCGCCGAATGGAAGATGGACAAACGCGATGCCTGCCGTCTCGGCGGCCGCTGCTTCGGCTTCTATATTGGCACCTTCTTCCGAAGGCCGTCGCAGGTTGATGATCGTGCTGAAACCCATATTTTTGATGTCAGCGACCGACTCTGGAGTAATGGCGCCCGCGCAGGCGACCGTCGTCTCGATGCGAGCAAAGTTTGTGATGCCCTCGACTTCTTCACGAATGACCTGGCTTTGAGCGAAAGCTGTCGAGGCCATCGCGAAAGCATTCACACACACAAGAAAAGCAGCAAATCTTTTCACGGACATACCCCCCAGGCTGATTGATGAGCGAACGATGGATCAAGCATAGCACGGGACCAGCGAATCGACTCCAGGCACCATAGCCGTCTTTACTCGCCTGCTGGCGAAGGCACTCGTCCAGTCGCTTTCATCCAGCTCCACCGAAACTCTCTCGCGGCGTGCTCGACAGCGCGCCGATCGGCGACGTAGCGAGATGCAAACTCTTCGACGCCCCATTGTCGGTATTGCAGCACATGGAAGAGTTCATGCGCCCACAGCTTCGCGTTGGCCGCTTCATTCGCGTTCGCGAACACGATCACGTTGTCCAGCGTCACTGCACGAACCGCTCCCGCAAGGAACAGACTCCTGCCGACGACGCCGGTTTCACCGTCGATGCGCCATTGCACGCTGTCCAGCACGTCGGACGAGACGAATTCGTCAAAGGCTTTGCGGATCTCACTCGGCATGTCTTCGACGCCTCGCGCTATCGCAGCGTCGCGGGATTGTATGACCCAGAGGGCGAGCGCGGGCGCCAGCAGGTGTCTCGCTGCCGGGTCCCCCGTCTCGCGCGCAACGTCCTGCGCCAGCACGACACCCACCAGCGCAGTCACCGTCAGCGCGACGAATACGCTGCGCATCTTCATGCCTGTACCTGCGTTGACCCGCGCAGATAGATGACCACTGCGGCCATTGCAGAACCAAAAAAATTGGCGACGAGATCCCAGCCGGTATTGACGTAGCCGCCCACGTTCGTTTCCGGGAGAAGCAGCGTCGCCAGAAACTCTACCAGCTCGTTGAGCGCGCCCAGGCCCATACCCGCGGCGGCGGCGATCACCATCAGCCCCAGCGTCGGACGCGCCTGCCCGCCGTCCGCACGGATTGCCGCATTGATGCCCTGCCAGCACACCCAGGTTGCGACACCGAATCCGTAAGCGTGCACGAGCTGGTCGTATTTGAGCGTCTCCGGAATCAACCACAGCGAATAGAGCACGCGGCTGCCCGAGTCGATCGGCCACGACTCCGGCACGGCCAGCAGCCCACCGGCCATATGCAGCAATCCCCAGACACTCAGCCCCCAGAGCGCAGCGCCGGTCAGCATCACGGACGCGTGCACGGCCCAGACGACCAGGACGAGGATCAGCATGATGACGATGTAGTAAATAAACTCGAAATTGCCGCGCGCCAATGCCACTACCAGTGCGCCGACCAGATAAATGGCCGTGAAGCTCACGACCGGCCACAACGCCCCGGAACCGACAGACTGCCGAGCGCCTGATCGAGCC
>JASFSB010000407.1:0-3218 GCA_050114615.1 Gammaproteobacteria bacterium | reverse complement strand
GCAGACGTGCCGCCCGATATCAGGAAGATCGATGGATGGCATTGCATTGCGGAGAAGATCATTTCCTCCGGCCGGCAGTGTACGCTCGAGGGCTACGTATTTGAGGGCGAACCGGTGGTCTATGGTGTCGTCGACTCGATCCGCGGACCGAATCGCAGCAGTTTCGAGCGGTACCAGTACCCTTCGACGCTGCCACCAGCCGCGCGCCGGCGCATGATTCTGGCTGCCAAACGAGTGGTGTCTCAGGCGGGTCTCGACAATTCTCCATTCAATATCGAATTCTTCTGGGATCGGCGCACAGACCGGATTTCGCTGCTCGAGATCAATGCTCGAATTTCCAAATCCCATAGTCCGCTGTTTGACAAGGTCGAAGGCGTTCCGCACAAGGAAGTCATGATCGATGTTGCGCTTGGCTGCCGGCCCGAGTATCCGCTGGGGAAGGGAGATTTTCGCCATGCAGCCAAGTTCATGCTGCGCCGCTACGATTGCAGGGCGTCAGACGTTGTCCGCCGCGCACCGACGGAGGCTGAACTCAGCGCTCTGGAGCGCAGGTTTCCGGGCACAGAATTCGAGATTCACGTGACGGAAGGTATGCGTCTCGGTGACCTTCGCTTTCGAGACAGTTACAGTTGCGAGCTTGCTGTAATTTTCGCCGGCGCGCAAAGTCAGCGCGCGCTGATGCGCAAATACCGAGAGATCCGCGCACTGCTGCCGATTCGAATCGAGCGGGCCAAACGCGTGAAGGGCCAGGCGAGCGCGCGCGGCTTCAAACGAAGTCGCGTGGTATGACCGCGTCCCAGTTTCGGGACAAGACGCGTTTGTCGCCCTCATAGGCATCGAGCTCGGCGCGGAGTCGAAATTCTTCGGCGGTCGAGGTCAATACGGTTCTCGTGACCGATCTGATCTCCCAGTTTCCCCGCCGGAACGTGCGCTCCCAGACTGACTCACCGCGCACGGAATTGAATTCATCGCCTTTGTACGTATACCACTCGAGCGCCTTGCGACCGACTTCGAGATCGATGTCGTCGATGCGCACGATTCCGCTGTCGTTCGTGACCTCGAGCGTCGAGACATCCGTCTCCAGATCGCGGATGACGCGCCAATTGTGACGTTCGGGCCGGATCATCGTTGTCGCCAGCGGCGGTGCGGCTTCGGGACTGTCGAACGGCCGCAATTCGGCGTCGGTCGCTTTCGGTTTGCGGATCGGCAGAAAAGCACTGCTGATACCGGCGATGACCTGGACCTGGGCCGACTCGGGCGCCGGCCACGCGAGGGGCCAGTATGAAGTCGACACGGCGATGCGAATGCGGTGCCCCGCAGGAAAGTGCTGAGCGATACAGTTGAGACGAACCCGGACGCGAATCTGCTTTCCCGGCTCGAGCGCCTGCGGGTGCTCGGAACCGTTGCGGTGAGTGAGGTTGAGCAGGCCGTAGGAGACGCGAGTGGCTTTGTTGTCGGGGGCGATGTCTGACAAACGAACGGCAAGCATCGCGACGGGGCTGTCCGGGACGATCTCGAGCTCTGCAACAGGCGCACCGAGTAACTCCAGAGGCTCTTCAAGCGGCTCGCTGTCATAGACCAGGGCGCCGCCGTCCTCCTGGCGCTGATCGTGTGGGAGATCCGGTGCCGCCGCGTAGGAGCACCATTTCCCCGCGAACAGGCCGAGCCCGAGCGGGGACTGGAGATTGCGCGTCTCCCTGCCGACAGCCGCCCCGGCACTCACCAGTCGCCGTGCCGGTGCAAGCGTGAATTCCCGCTGCTCGATATCAGTGGCAGGCCAGTCGTGCTCGGCTATCCAGCGTCCCGGACGCACGTGATAGCGAGTCGTCGGCGGCACGCTGTCCTGCATCCATACGCGCAGCATCGGATCGTGCTCCACGCCGTTGTCGATTCCCCTGAGCCAGCGATCCCACCAGCGCAACGCTTCCTGGAGGAATCCGATCGCCGGGCCGGGGACGCCGATGTGCGGGTACTTGTGCCCCCATGGACCGATAAGTCCCTTGCGCGGACAGCTCAGGTTTTCGAGCATGCGGAATACCGCATTGGAGTAGCCGTCGGCCCATCCTCCGACTGCCAGCACGGGGCAGTGAATCGCGGCGTAGTTCTCGCAGACCGATCCGTGCTTCCAGTAGTCGTCGCGGCGCTGGTGCTGCAGCCAGCGCTCGAGCCACAGATCGCAACCGCGAAGCCGCTCGAGCCACGTATCCCGCCAGCCGTCGCCAACGATCTCAGGATCCGGCGGGCAACTGTTATATGCGAACATCGTCGAGGCCCAGGAGAGATTGTCGCCGAGCAGACAGCCTCCCATGTGATGCACGTCGTCGGCATAACGATCATCCGTCGAGCTGGCAGTAATAATGGCTCTGAGCTGTGGCGGGCGCATCGCGGCGATCTGCAGACCATTGAACCCGCCCCAGGAGATGCCCATGATGCCAACGTTGCCGTTGCACCAGGATTGCCGCTCCAGCCACTTCAGTATGTTGAAGCCGTCATCGAGTTCCTGTTGCAGATACTCATCGCGCAGAATCCCGTCGGAATCCCCGCTGCCCCGCAAATCCACGCGAACGCCGGCGTAGCCATGGCCGGCAAAATAGGGGTAGATCTGCTCATCACGGCTTCGGCTGGAGTCCCGTTTCCGGTACGGAATGTACTCGAGTATGGCGGGGACGGGATTGCTGTCCGCATCCTCCGGCAGCCAGATCCTTGCGGCCAGGCGCACGCCGTCCGGCATCGGTATCCAGACATTCTCGATGGACCTGACGCGATGCGGGAATTCGGTGACGATATCCATGTTGCCTCAGGCAGGGTGCTTACACTGGCGCAAAACAGTATGACAATACACGCCGATTAATGCCGGCGTGTCGCGATAGCCAGATTTTGTTCGTCACAGAGCTTTCGTTACCGATAAACATCGTCCTGGCAGCGACGTGGACAACATGTTATTAGTCTTCGCAATCAAAATCCCGTTTGCCAGGGTCTAAGCACCGATGCCGAGGTTGCTGCACATTTCGGATTTACACTTCGGACGTCCTTACGTGCCGGAAGCGGGTGAGGCGTTACAGCGGATCGCTCCGTCGCTCGAGCTGGATGCGATCGTCGTGACCGGGGACATTTCACAGCGGGCGAAGGCGCGCGAGTTCGAGGCAGCGCGCCGCTTTCTGGACCGACTGCCCAGCGTGCCGATGCTCGTGATTCCCGGAAACCACGATGTACCCCTG
>JASFSB010000406.1:0-3218 GCA_050114615.1 Gammaproteobacteria bacterium | reverse complement strand
AGAGATCAACCTCACCGCAGACTGGGCCGTGGAGCAATTGGTGCTGACGGTTCCGCCCGGCGGAGGAAACGGCGACCTCGTGCCGCGCAGCCTGCGCGAGCGATATGCCTCAGGCGAACTCACACTCGAAGAGATTCGGGCGAGCAATCCATGGCCGTACCCGCCCCGTGAAGCCGAGCTCACCGAGACCGGGCGCATAGCGGCTGAAAGATTCGATACTCGCTCGGCAGCGGACAACCCGAGGTTTTCCTGCAAGCCGACAAGCGTCATCTTCGACTGGGTGTTCGACTGGCCGATCAACCGCATCGTTCAGCGATTCGATGCATATGGCAATCGCGTCATCGATATCAGCTACGGCCTGTATGGCCTCAGCCGGCGAATACACGTCGGCATGGATGCGCATCCCGCGGATCTCGAACCTGGCTACGCCGGGCATTCGATTGGCAGATGGGAGGGTGACACGCTGGTTGTCGATACCATCGGTTTCGAAGCCGGCGTTCTGGTGGCGCCGATCCGTAACAGCGAACAGATGCGCATCGTCGAGCGATTCACTCTGGCGCCGGACGCGCAGCAGATTCGGCGCGCGTACACCGTAACGGACCCGGTCTATCTGGCACAACCGTATACCGGTGAGGATGTCGTGCTGCTGTCGCAGACGCCGTTCGAGTACCACCCGTGCGAGGAACTGACCTGGGAGTATTCGACCGGAGCGACCGAGGACTAGTCAGCGGCGGTGCGCCCTGATCGGCAGGCGTGCAGCGAGAATCGCTGACAGGCAGGTCGGCAGGGACTGCACGCCGGTTCATTGGTATCGGGTACCCTCGTGTTCGAGCCAGCCAGCGACATGCCGACCGGTGGGATCGGCGTGGGTCCAGTGGATGACGCCGCCTTGTTCGTTCCACTCGTATTCGCCATAGAAACTGACATAGTCCCCCGGTCGCAGCGAGTCGATTCGTGGCGCCAGGTCGATGTTGTGGGCGATGAGCAGCGTCTGTCCCGATTCGAGTTCCAGGACAAAGCGCTGATGGCGGTCTCCATTCTCGTCGTCGGGCAATACCCGGGCGACCGTGCCGCCTGCGCCGACCTGGACGTTGCTGCGGCGTTCGACGAAAGCCCGACGGAGTGTCTGATCCGCATCGGTGGAATCCCGGTGCGTTGCCTCGGCAGCGGTGCCTGCCGTCGGCGGTGCCGAATCCGGCATCTCGACGTATTGCAGTGCAAGGATGACGCACAGTGCGATGGCGATGACGAAGAGGCTCCTGGGCATGGCTGCTATTCTCGCACAGCGCTCGCGGGGAACGATCGGGTCGTTTAGACTGCGCGCCTTTTGCACGAAGCCATGTTCAGGAACGTCTGTTTTCTCCGGATTGCAAGTGCGTGGCCGGCGTCTGAGGAAGATCTCGACGCGGCGCTCGCAGCCAGCCGATTCGAACCCTGCGGAGCGCTCAGCGAACGGTCATCGGGCTGGGAACGGCCCGTCGACGCGCCTGGCGATCGCCTGTGCCGTCGCCTGAACGCAGCCGATCTGCTGCAGTTGCGTACCCAGAGCCGTTTGCTGCCCGCGGCGGCCGTCAATGAGGCGCTCGAAGCACGGCTCGAGGAGTTTCGCGAGCGCACCGGCGACCTGCCCGGTCGTCGGGAGCAGCGTCGCCTGAAAGCGGAAACCCGCGACAAGCTGCTGCCAAAGGCACTCCTGCGGTCGGAACGAACGCGGGGGCTGTATCTCGCGAGCGATCAGGTGCTGGCCATCGATGCAGCGACCCCGTCGAAGGTCAGGCGCTTCACCGACATGCTGCAGCTTTCGCCTGGCCGGCTCGAAGCCGCGGAGCTTGCGTTCAGACAGCCGGTTGGGAATCTGCTCAGGCGGGTGTTTCTCGGCGATGCGCCGGCCGGGATCCGCATCGGTCGTGAATGTCGAATGCAGGATCCGTCAGATAGCAAGGCGACGGTGAAATTCACGGACATGGAGCTCGGCGACTCCGGCGTTCGCGCGCACGTGCGAGACGGGATGGTGCTGACGCATCTCGGTCTGGAGTTCGACGGGTTGATGAGTTGCGTCGTCGATGACAAAGGGCGCCTCAGCAAGCTGACGATCGCAGGCATCGAAGCCGAGGAGATCGGGGCTGAAGAAGATCCGCTCGCACGTTTCGATGCCCGGTTCGTGCTGCTGGCGGGAACATTGAGAAGATTTCTCGGCGTGCTTACGAAGGAGCTCGGGAAGGTCTAAACTTCTGCCTCTGCCTCTGACTGACGTAACAGCGAGACGATAACAATGAATTCTCCAATGAAACTTCTCGATAAGGCGCTCAATCAGCTTCGGGATCTCGGTCTCGTGCCCAACCGGACGGAAGAGGCCCCGATCATCGCATTGCTGAACCGCATCTCAGACCTCGATGAGGAGCGCGTCGTCGCGATTGCGCGCACGCTGAGTCAGACGTCGCTGTTCAACGAGGTCGTGCGCGAGCAAATCAGCGCAATGAAAATCGGCGAACGTTACGAAGAGATTGCCGATGCGTTCGAGAGTATTCGCAAGGATGCGAAAAACATGGTGGAACAGTTCGAAGATGGTGACATAGACGCCTGGGAACGGCTGCACAACGTCTGGGTCAAGGTCACGCGCGGTGACATCGCGCATCGCTTCGACAAGATCAAGCGTGTGTACCTGGACGTCGCAGAGGATACGCGCGATCAAATCGAGCGCGAGCGCGTGATCCTGACGGCTTATCAGGATTTCCGTGGCGCGCTGAAGGAAGCGGAAGTCCTCGCCTTCGAAGTCCTGAAGACCGCGGAAAGCCACGTCGAGCGGGCGAAAGTCGGGCTTCGCTCTGCCGTCAGCGCCGTGGACGAGTATACGGGCGAAGACCCGGCGGAACGTGCGCGCCTCGAGCTGGCTCGCGACCAGCAGCTGCGCGTCGTCCAGGAGGCCGATGAGCGCTATCAGATCTCGAAGGATTTGTCGGACAATCTGACGGTCGGTTACAACACGACAGAGGTCGTCATGGCGCGCCTGATGCAGACGACGAACGCCAAAGACCGGGTTTACAAGCAGGCTGTCGCTTTCTTCGGCACCAACGAAACCGTATTGACTGCGCTCTCCGCCTCGTTCACCGGGCTGCACGGACTGCACGAGAGCACCGAAACCGTCAATACGATGAAGGAGGGCGTCAGCCGCAGTCTGGAGGACCTGGCCGATATCGGCGGAAAAGTGCAGGAAGCCG
>JASFSB010000405.1:0-3221 GCA_050114615.1 Gammaproteobacteria bacterium | reverse complement strand
GACGGCTTTCGACTGAGCGTTGAAGACGACGGTCCCGGCATCCCCGAGGATGCCAGGGAAGCCGTTTTTCGTGCTTTTTCGCGCATCGATGACAGCCGTAGCCGCGAGACGGGAGGCAGCGGCCTCGGGCTAGCGGTGGTCGTTCGCGTCGCAGAGCTGCATGGTGGCCGAGCAACCGTCGATTCGTCGCCCGATCTCGGGGGCGCGCGCTTCTCGATTTGCTGGCCTGAACAGCCTGCATCGGTACGCTGACCCTACCCGTGGCACAACTGCCCTGGGATTCTCGAGAGGTCGGGCCGCTGGCGGCTAGGCGTCGAGCGCGGACCGCAGCTCGTGAACGTGATCCTGCGTTTCTTTGAGTAGCGGCCCGAGCGCTTCCGCCAGATCCGGGTACCCGAGGTCGGTGGCCTGCTGAACCCGTTCTCGATAACGTGCGAGCTGGCTTTCCTCGAGGCTCAGATCCTGCTCGAGGGCTTCTTCGGCTTCCTCGACGGCGGGAAACCTGGCGACGTGCGTCGACGGTGTACCGCCGAGAAAATCGATCTGCTTCGCCAGCACCAGCGCGTGATCCAGCTCTTGGTTCAGATGATTCCGCATTTCATCAATGACGTTCTGATACCTGGCACCGTTGATCGAATTGACGTGCTGAATGTACTGAATGATCGAGCGATACTCGCTCTCGAGGTCTTCGTTCAGCAGTTTCAAGAATTCCTGTTTGTTCATTGCGTCGTGGCCTCCTGGCATTCTTTCGGGCATTGACGGCGCCCATCGCCGCATTCGCCTGTGGTCTGCCTTGCAGAATTCATGCCAGCGCTTGCCGTGCCGAGCTTGGTAAGGACACCCGCCTGATATACTCGATCGATACTTCGAACGAAGAGTTTTTGTGTCAACGGCGCTAATCGTAGATGACAACGCGGAAACCCTGGTGAAGCTTGCCCGTGTTTTTCGCGAAAAGGGTTACGCAACCGAGACCTCGAGCACGTTGTCTGCGACGCGAGAGGCGTTGCTCAGACGCCTGCCGGAGGTAGCCCTGCTCAACGAGACAGTAGGCGGCGATTCCACGCTGGACCTGTTGCTGACGCTCGATCTGTCACGCGTCGTCGAGCTCTATTTGATGAGCGATCGTGCGTCGGTCAGTGTCGCGACGCGCGCCATGCGGGTCGGTATATCCGACTATTTCGAAAAGCCGGTCGATCAGGAACGGCTCGCAAAAAACCTCGATTCACTGCAGCAGGAGTCTTCACCGGCTATCGATCTCGATCTGGCCGGGGACAAGTCCGGGCAGGGCCTTCTGATCGGCGAGTCGGACCCGATGCGCCGTCTCACGCGGCTCATTCGAAAAGTTGCGCCCGACGATGTGTCAGTACTGCTCGCAGGCGAGAGCGGTACCGGCAAGGAGTTGGCAGCACGAACCCTGCATGCATTGAGTCATCGCGCGGACCGTGAATTCGTGGCCGTGAATTGCGGCGCCGTGCCCGCAGAACTGATGGAAAGCGAGCTGTTCGGCCACATCAAGGGCAGCTTCACCGGCGCGACTCAGAATCGTCGAGGAATCTTCCGGCGCGCCGATGGTGGCACGCTGTTTCTCGACGAGATTACCGAGCTGGCACCGGGTCTGCAGGCAAAGCTGCTGCGAGCACTTGAAGCCCAAGTCGTGACGCCAGTGGGCGGCGAGAAGGAAATCCCGGTCAACGTCCGTGTGGTCTCGGCGACCAATCGCGATCCGCAGGAGGCCGTCGACGACGGCGTGCTGCGCGAGGATCTGTACTTTCGCCTTGCGCAGTTTCCGGTCCGCGTTCCGCCGCTGCGCGAGCGCAGCTCCGATATCGAACTGCTCGCCGATTACTTTCTCAAAGAGCAGAACGAAGAACGCGGAATCGACAAGACTTTCAATGCCGATGTCATTGAAATCTTCAATCTGCATGATTGGCCGGGCAATGTGCGTGAATTGCGTAATGTAATCATTCATGGGCATCTGCTGGCCGGCAGTGAGATTGCCGTGGATGATCTGCCGGAATATCTGCCGCAGGTGGATTCTCAGGGCGGTCGGGGATTTCGAACGCAGATCGGCATGAGCCTGGAAGAGGTCGAGCGCAAGCACCTTCTGGCCACGCTTGCTCACTTCGGCGGGGAGAAGAAAAAATCGGCCGAGGTGCTCGGCATCAGTCTCAAGACGTTGTACAACCGGCTGAAGAAGTACGGCGTGTCCTGATCCTGGCCTGAGTCTTGCAAGGTCTATTGCGATCACATCGCAAGTGGCAGGATGGATGGTCTCTCGATGGCAAAATTCCAGGCCCTGAGCGCGATTCAAAATCGCGCTATCGTCGACTCGAGTGGGGAGCACGTCGGGGTCATCCACGATCTGCTGTTCAATGCCAGGGACGGCAAGATCGAATATGTCTGCATCGCCCTGTCGCCGGGAGCCGATCGCAATCCAAGCGAAGTCATCGTGCCGTGGTCGGCGCTTCGCATCGACGCAGACAATGCTCGCTGGCAAGTCGCCGCCGGCAAACGAATCCTCCGGACTATCGCGCAGCCGCTGCCGCAGCGGTCACTGCGGTCGGATAGCGAATAGGCCGAAGTCTTCGCGTCTCATCCAGCGTGAGCGCGGCCGTAATTTCTTCAATGCGACTGTAAATTTTTCAGCCCGACGCGTGGTCGGGCGCGTCGCGATGCGTACTCCGCGTATGGCATGGATGTTGCTTGATCTCACCTGAAGCCGAATTGCCGCGATGACCCTCTGACAGGGCAGCGGCAAAGGGAAGTCAACATGAGGATCTATAGCAGAAAATTGAGATTGTTAAGTACTTTAATGGTTACTTTTGGATTATCGGTCGCTGGCACCGCGGCGGCCCAGATGCCGCCTACGGACGAGGAAGTCGCCGAGGCCGTCGGCGCCGAGCTCGAGTACAGCGATCTGGTTCAATATGACCGGATTCAGCTGACTGTAGAAGACGGCATCGTATCGATCAGAGGCAGCGTGCCGTCTATTACGGCATCCCGCCAGATCGAGGACGTTGCGGGCACGGTGCGCGGCGTTCGCACGATCATTAATCGCCTCGATGTCACGCCGGTATCCATGCCGCCGGACGCGGTACGCGCCAATGTAGTTGCCGCACTCGACAACAATCCCGCAATGGACCTCTACGAGCTCGACGTTGCCGTCAGCGATGCCGGCAACGCGACGATCAGCGGGACCGTCGACTCCTGGGCTGAATACG
>JASFSB010000404.1:0-3226 GCA_050114615.1 Gammaproteobacteria bacterium | reverse complement strand
GACGCAACGGCGGATTTCAGATTGATGAGCGATGCCAATCCCGTTCGCTGCGAGGGCGGCAGAGATACCCGGGACGATTGTCTGTCGGATGCGCAGATCGAAGCACTAAATGTATTCGACCAGCCTTTCGATCTCGGTTTCAGCGTGTTCGCAGACGATGAAGGCAACAGTGTATTTCCCAGGTGGACGCCTTTCGAGGGCTCGACTTTTTTCGATGGCGGTAATCCGAATCTCGGCGCCGACGGGCCGCGCGATGCTCTGCAATTCGGGCCCGGTGATGCAACGCCGAAGTACGCGATCGCGGGTGACCTCACGCTCGACACGATGAACGATTTCGAGCCAATGCGGCATGCGGCCCGCATCGGAGAACTCGTCGAGCTCATCAGCGCGAACAGTACGAATCTGGACCGATTTTACGCAAAGGGCGGCAAACTCATCTATTTTCATGGCCGCGTAGACGATTACATACCCGTCTACAGCTCGATCCAGTACTGGGAGCGCCTGCAAAATCGCTACCCGGTCGAGGTGCTCGAGGATTTCGTGCGTTTCTATACGATTCCCGGCATGGGTCACGTGACCGGTGTATTCAATGCGCGAATTTCATCGCTCGATTATCTGGAGGCCTGGGTCGAGCGCGGGGAAGCACCGGGTGAACTTCTGGCAACGGATGCAAATCAGGACACATCCGGGCGGACGCGGCCGGTGTGCCACTATCCGCAGTGGCCTCGATACGACGGCTCCGGCAGCGCGGATGACGCCGCAAACTTCGAGTGCGTGAATCCCTGACCGAGGCGGAATCATGCACGCAGGCAGACGCATCGCATGGGCAGTACTGGCAACGTCGATGCTGGCCGTCGCATCGTTCGCGCAAACCGGTCATCCGGCGAAGGGTTCCTGGCTGGGATATTGGGGGCCGAACGACGCGGATCAGCGTCGCATACGGTTGTTACTCGACTGGGAAGATCGCACCGTCACAGGGAGGATCAATCCGGGGCGTAATGAGGTGCCGATTGCCGCGAGTTCGATCGACTATGATACCTGGACACTGACGATCGAAGCCGAGATGCCGGCAGAAAGCGGAAACATGGAACGCTTTGTCGCAATCGGTGTGCTGGACAATCTCGGATCCTGGACAAATCGTCGTTACGCCGGGACTTATACATTCGGCAACGAATCCGGTCAGTTCGAACTGATGCTGAACTAGTCGGGTAATGTTTATCCAAACGAAAATACGGAAGCCTCGTGAGGCTACAGGAATGAAGAGGCGGCTCGTCGCCGTTTTGACCGCTGCAGTGAGTGCGTATGCAGCGTTTCCTGTCGCCGCGCATCATTCGTTTGCCGCAGAATTCGATGCTGACAGCCCGATCGCGCTGTCGGGCGTCGTGACGAAGATAGAATGGCGCAATCCGCACACATTTTTCTATATAGACCTCGAAACAGAGGACGGCCGGCACGAAAACTGGGCGCTCGAGATGGGTAGTCCCAATGGACTGATGCGCCGCGGCTGGACCCGAAATTCGCTGCGAATCGGTGACGAGGTCAGCGTGGAGGGATCCAGAGCGAAGGACGGGAGCTTAAAGGGCAATGCGCGCTCGGTCGTGTTATCGACCGGCGAACGTCTGTTCGCGGGTTCGAGTCAGCCCGATGCCGAAGACGCCGATCAGTGATGCTATGACGACGAAAGCACTGGCCGGAGGAGGCCGAATAGTCGCGTTGCTGGGTGTTGTCGCACTTGCATCGGGTACTGCTGCGCGCGCGCAGGAATTTGATGATGCGAACGCTCCGCCGGCACCGCGGCTGCACGATGGCACCGTGGACTTCTCCGGCGACGGCGTCTGGAGTCTGCGCTGGATCACCTCGATGCAGGCGCAGCTCGTCGGGCGCGAGGACATCCCCTTCCTGCCCTGGACGCGGGCCATGTATGAATACAATGCGTCCAATCAGGTTGCATACGACCCGGAAGGTTTCTGTCTGCCGCCCGGAGGTCCACGGTCGATGGGCACGCCTTACCCGGTGGAAATCATTCAGCATCGTGATCGAATCATCATCATATTCGAAGGCGGCGCGCACGTCTGGCGCGAAATCCATCTGGATGGGCGTGAGTTGCCGCCGATCGAAGAATTGAATCCGACTTATTTCGGCTACTCCGTAGGGCACTACGAGGATAACGGCAATACGCTTGTCGTCGCGACACAGGGCTTTAACGAGAGTACGTGGCTCAACTTCGACGGGACGATGCACACGGATGCACTTAAGACCATTGAGCGGTTTACGCGACCAAACCGTAATCGGCTGCACTACGAGGCGACGATTATCGACCCGGAGGCGTACACGGAGCCATGGACCGTCGCCTGGGATATTCCCTGGTTAGAAGGAGCGGAGCTGCAGGAATACATTTGTCAGGAGAACAATAAGTTTCTGCTCGAGCTCAAAGACGATTTCGGCCATCCGTTTTTCTCCGACATCGAGTAGCGGCGTGGCGCGTGCACATGTGATGGAGCGAGGTATGCGAGGTATGCGAGGTATGCGAGGTATCGTCAGTCTATTGCTCGTGGTTATCGGCAGCGGACTCGTGTCTGACGCCGTCGCGCACCATTCCTTTGCTGCCGAGTTCGACCCGGATTCACGCGGATCGGTCAGCGGCACGATTAAGCGTGTGCAGTTCACGAACCCGCATGTTCGTTATCGGCTCGATGTGGTTTCCGATAACGGCGAGATACAGGAGTGGGAACTACAGACGTCGAGCGTTACGAGTCTGCGCGGAGCAAACTGGGTCCGCGACTCACTGCAGGTCGGCGATGTAGTGACTGCCGAGGGTCAGCTCGGCCGCAATGGCGCCCATAAGCTGTTTATTCGTGAGCTCCGCAAGGCAGACGGGTCCCTGCTGAGTTCGAACGCGGGTCGCGCCGTCCGAAACGATCCGGCCGCTCTCGATGTCGCAGACGGCGCCGTGTTTGCGTACGGACAGCTCAACGACACTCACCCGTTCGATATCTCAGGGCCATGGAGCAATCGATACAAGTTTCAACTAACCGTCGACGATCTCGAACCGAAGCCGACACCATTCACGTCACAGGGGCGCAGGGTCTTCGAAGCCACGGATCACTACGAAGATTATGCGCTGCGTTGTATCGCGCTCGGCTTGCCTCGCCTGTTCGGCTCGCCTTACAACATGGAGATCGTCGATGCCGGCACGCACTATGTCGTCCTGCATGTTCAGAACAAT
>JASFSB010000403.1:0-3226 GCA_050114615.1 Gammaproteobacteria bacterium | reverse complement strand
GTTTTCGACGAGATAGATGCCGGAATCGGCGGCGCCGCAGCGGAAATCGTCGGCGTGCGTCTGCGTGAGCTGGCCGCGGACAGACAGGTGCTCTGCGTCACTCACCAGGCGCAGGTCGCAAGCCAGGGGCATTCGCACTTTCGCATTGCCAAAACCTCGGACGGCAAACGCAGCCGAACTGCCATTCGTCGGCTCGATGACGCCGAACGCGTCGAGGAGTTGTCCCGCATGATAGGCGGACTCGAAATTACAGAAAAAGCGCGGGCGCACGCACAGGAAATGGTAGCGCGGGCTGCCGGCCAGAAACTCGCCACTCAGTAACTGAGGGGGGCGCTCAGGTCGTCTTATCGACTTTGGGACGCACGTAAAGCACGAGACTGTGATCTTCGATCTCGTAACCGTACTTTGACGCGATGTCATGTTGCAGCTGCTCGATGCGATCGTCGCAAAACTCAATCACCTTTCCGGTATCGAGACACACCATGTGGTCGTGATGAGTCTTGTCGGCCAGCTCGAATACGGCTGTACCGCCTTCAAAGTTATGCCGGGCCACGAGGCCTGCAGTCTCGAACTGTGTCAGAACGCGATACACGGTGGCCAGACCCAGTTCTTCCCCGCTGTTGAGCAAAGCGCGATAAACATCCTCCGCCGTCATGTGCCGGACCTCGCTGGATTCGAGGATATTCAGCACCTTCATACGCGGCGAAGTCACTTTGAGGCCGGCGCTTCTGAGATCCTGCTCTTCCATCGAACTCCTCGTCTGTCTGTCTGCAGCAAATGCGCTATTATGCGGCGCTCATTATGACCCAGACAGTTGGATCTCTCCACCGTGCCCAGCCTTTCCAGACGTGCAACATTGCGCCTTTCAGGCACCCTTGCCGCTGCAATGATCATGGGCGGCTGCATTTACCGAATCGACATCCAGCAGGGCAATCTGATCGAGGAAGACGCGATTGATCAGGTAGCGATCGGCATGTCCCGCAGCGCCGTTCAGTTTCTGCTCGGCACGCCGATGGTGGCCGATGCGTTTCATCAGAACCGCTGGGATTACGCCTATTACCTGCGCCCCGGACGGTCGCGCCAGGTGCAGCAACGCTGGTTCGTCGTGCATTTCGAGGACGATCGCGTCGTACGCATCGAGCGCGACCTGGAACTGCAGCCCGAACGGCGGCGTTAACTCTGCCCGGGTTCTCGCTGGCCGACGACTCTTCCCTGCGCCGTCATCAGCCGACGCAACTCGCGAGGATCGCGCTTCAACGGCCGACAGATTTCGATGCGATCGCCTGGCGCAACAGGCTGATCGGGACGGATTGGCCGGCCGAATAATCCTGGCACGAGTGCCTTGCTCGCAATTTCAGGGAAGCGCTCCGGCAATCCGCTGCGCGTGATCGCCTCGTGTGCCGTCATGCCCGATTCGTACGCAACGGTTACGAGGTACTGTGCATCCGGCAATGCGTAGACGACGACCACGTCTGTGTGACGTTGCGATTCCAAATCACCCATATGTGTTTCGCGCTCGTTGAACGAAAGCGTCCATCTGGGAGCGCACGATATGCTCGAATGCACCGCTCAGCACGAGACCGAGCGGCCCTGGCGAAACCGTGAATTCCAGATTGAGGGATATCGTGCAGCCGGTCTGCGTCTCCGTAAAGGTCCATTCACCTTCGAGAGAACGAAACGGTCCGTTCCGCAGGCTCACCGTGATCCTGTGGGGCGGCTCGAGCGTATTGACAGTCGAGAAGCTGTGGCTGATTCCGCCGAATCCGACATCGAGTTGCGCCGTGAGCTGCCCGTCACACTCCGTGATGACCCGGGCGCCGGTGCACCAGTTGAGGAACTCGGGATAGGCTTCGACGTCGTTGACGAGTGCATACATCTGCTCCGGGGTCCACTCGACCTCGGCTTTTCTGCGAATCGACGGCACGACTTCGTCGAGGAACTGCCTGGCTAGAACAGACCGAGCGCGTTCAGCAACACCAGCGCTACCGCCACCGGTGCGACGAAACGCGCCGAGAATCGCCACAGGCGATAGCCTGTCCCGACTTCCGGGTCGATCTCATCGGCGCTCGAATTGACACACATTACCCACCCGGCGAAGGTCACGATCGCAAGCCCACCCACGGGCAGCATGATGTTGTTGGTCAGGTAATCGAAATTGTCGAATATCGTTCCGCGCAGAAACTGAAAATTCGCCAGCGGCCCGAACGACAACACGGTAAACAGGCCGAGAAACCAGATGATTGCGCCGACGCTGGATGCGGCGCGGACGCGGGAAAGCTGCAGCGTTTCCATACACCAGGCCACGGCCGGTTCCATCAGGCTGATCGCCGAAGTCCAGGCGGCGAAAGTGAGCAGCACGAAGAATATCGTCGCGACGATGACGCCACCGGGCATCTGACCGAAAGCGACCGGCAGGGACTGAAAGACGAGCCCGGGGCCCGATGCCGGATCCATACCGTTGGCGAACACGATGGGAAAAATGACCAGCGCGGCGAGCAATGCAACGCCGGTATCTGCGAGCACCACGGCAATCGACGTTCGGGCGATCGACGCCTCCTCAGGCAGGTAAGCACCGTAGGCCATGATGGCACCCATACCGACACTGAGCGTAAAAAACGCCTGTCCCATTGCTTCGAGGATGCTGCCTGCCGTGAGTTCCTCGAAGCGCGCCTCGAACAGGAAATCGACGCCCTGCTCGAACGCCCCCTGCATCATGCTATAGCCGAGCAGCAGCAGCAGTAAACCGATCAGCGCCGGCATCAGCACACGAACGGCCTGCTCCAGGCCGCGCTCGACGCCGCGTGCAACCACGAACACAGAAATGAACATGAACAATGTGTGCCATCCGCCGGCACGCAACGGGCTACTGATCAGCGCGCCGAATATGCCGTTTACCTCGGCGACGCTGGCGCCGGAAAAGGCACTCGAAGCGCTCTGAAAGATATAGCCCACGGCCCACCCGGCGATGACGCTATAGTAGGAAAGGATCAAAATGCCGCACACGACACCGAGTATTCCGATCCAGCGCCAGCTTCCGGAGTTGGCTTCTTCTTCTCCGAGCAACTGCATCGTGGCGACGGGATTGCGGCGACCGCGCCGACCAATGAGTATCTCGGCCATCATGATCGGCAGGCCGATACCCAGCACGCAGACCAGATAAACCAGAACGAACGCACCGCCGCCGTTCTCCCCGGCGACATAAGGGAAGCGCCAGATATTGCCGAGT
>JASFSB010000402.1:0-3235 GCA_050114615.1 Gammaproteobacteria bacterium | reverse complement strand
GACGACGAAGCGTTTGTTGAACCGGTTCGAATCGTGCAGCACTACACGAAGCTGCATGAACTCAATGAGGGTGATCCGTTCTCCATCATGGAATGTATTCCGCAGACCTATCCGGTCGACGGGCAGGCAACCCCAATGGTGCCGGGTCAGACGTTCGAGTACACGGTGCCGGACATCTTCGGACGCCCCTGGGCGCAGATCTGGGAGCAATACCATGAAGCAGGAATGGAGCAGCCTGATGAGAATGAAGGGCTTTTCGGTTTCGACTAGCTGTAAAGCGCTGGGTTGTGCGGCGCTGGCTGCAATGGCAGTTATTGCCACGGCAAACGCGCATCATTCGTTTGCGATGTACGACGTCAGAAAGACCCATGTCTTCACCGGCGTGGTTACGCGAGTCGATCCGAACCCGAATCACCTCCAGGTATTCGTCGCGCCACTCGACTTCGCACGCGAAAAGGTGATTCGCGACTCAGCCGGTGAGCCGATCGTATGGGCGATTGAAATGGACGGTGCCGCACGCGTCGCCCGCGAAGGCATTTCGGTGAACGGATTCCCGCGTGGCACGATCATGAGTGTCGGTATTCACCCGTTGCGTAACGGTTTCCCCGGCGGCGGCCGGGGCGAGTCGGGCCTGTTCAAGTGTCCTCCAAACACCCCGCCTGCGCCGGGAATGCACTGTGATTCCGTCGAAGGCGCGACGTCACATGGTGACGGCGTATTGCCCGAGCCGACAGATCCGATGCCTGGCGTCGAGTGACGCTGCTACGTCAGCCGCTGATGTAGCTCTGCAGCTGGGCGATCTCGAATTCTTTTTCTGCGATCGTGGCCTTCACGACATCGCCAATCGATATGACGCCGATGACGACCTTGTGGTCGAGGACAGGCAGGTGACGAATGCGCTTCTCTGTCATCAGCGCCATGCATTCATCGATCGTGCGTTCCGGTGACACACAGCAAACGTGGCTGGTCATGATCTCCGAGACCGGCAGATTGCGCGAAGCGCGTCCAAGCAGCACGACACGGCGTGCGTAGTCCCGCTCCGTCAAAATTCCGACGAGTTTGTCGCCGTCGAGGACGACGACGCCGCCGATATCGTACTGTGCCATCACTTCGAGGGCATGCAGTACGGTGTCTCCGGGCGCGACCGACCTGACGGTGCGGTCTTTTTTCCCCAGCATGTCTCTGACTGTATACATTAGGCTCCCCTGCAAGCGCCTGTGCCAAAAAGGTCTGTACGTCGATATTGCTACGGCGTGTCGTTGCCTGCAAATGGCACTTGGCGAAATCGATTTCGGGGCGTAGTATCTGAGTTGTGCCTGGCGCCTGAACTCACACAGTCAACACCAACGTGAGCCGGACAGCCGCTATGGACGTACGCCGTGCGGCCCAATGCTCAGATAAGGGCCGGTAGTGGGCAGGTGCCAGTGCACCAAACCCCGATGCGACGCATCGCCGCCGCAGCTCTCACTTTACACTCGTCTTTTATTCGTACCACTCGCCGTCAGGGCGCTTCGTCATCCACAGGTAGCTATACCAGTGGAATACGCCTGGTGTCGTCGATGACGGCGCCGTACAGTTGTATTTCGTCCGTCCGGGGCGCAGCGGAGAGACGGGGCGTGCAACGAATCGGCCCGCGTCGATGTCGACCCACTCCAGTTCCATACGCCCCTGATTGCCCGCGAAGCAGGCCAGTTGCTCGCGGCGTATGTCGGTACTCGTCAATCGACCTTCCAGCGGCGGCGAGCCGCCGTCGCTGACGTGTTGCTCTGGTTCCACGAGCGCGATACCGAGCGGTCGCGTGCGCGAGCGCAGCGCGAAGTCTTCGAGGGAATCGAATCCCGTCGCAACGGGAAAGCGAGGCAGGGCCAGCCAGTCCGATTCCGGGCCGATTGCGCCGGAGTGCTGACCCAGCGCGATGAGTCCAAGGTCCGCAACAATCTGCTTCAGCGCGACATCGTATTCACCGTAGGGCCAGGCAAGCGCGGGAATGACGGCATTACCGAGCTCCGCGCCGATACGATCGGCTGCATCGTCGATGTCGGCCGATACACGCTCGCGCCACTGAGCGTGTGACTCGCCCTGGCGACGTCGTATCAGATGGGCATGCGTCGTGGTGTGATTGCCGATTGTCGCACCCATGCGTGCGAGTGTTCGCAGGTCATCCCAGGACAGATAGCTGCCGAATTCCTGATCGACGTATTGCGTTGTGACGAAAACGGTGAATGGCCAGCCGCGTCGTTCGAGCTCGGGTGCGGCCCGCGTCAGCACAGAATCGTAACCATCGTCGAACGTGATCACGACAGCCTTATCCGGAATCGTTTCGCCCTTGCGCAAGCGCCCCAGCGTTTCCATCAGCGGCAGTACGACGAAATCGTTCTCGTCGAGGTAGTTCAGGTGTGCGACGAACCGATCGGGACTGACGCTCGTCGAAGCAGGCGTGTCTTCATCCACGTGGTGATACATGAATACGACTGCACTGTCGGCTGCGTGCAGGATTCCGCCAGCGGTGGCAGAGGCGATCGGAATCGATGCGTGCAGTGTTGCACGCCAAAGTGTCAGGCGGTTCACTCCAGATCGTTTTGCCGGATCATCGAGCGAATCTCCTCGACGTATGCCTGGCCGCGCTCAGAGTACCTGAGCAGACCCTGTGCGAGATCCAGACCGTTCAGCGGCTCGTTCTGCCTGAGCAGCGCATGGCGCATCTCACGGAATCGCTCGTATTTCGGATGTGTATTGAGATTGAGCGCATAACTCTCGATCGAGTCGAGAACCGACTTGAATCGCGCGAGTCCGAACCGCGGGCTCTTGCGTCCGCGAGGGGCAATGCCGCAGGAAGACTCGTAGCAGCGCTGTCCAAAAAGATTGTTGCCTTCGATCGCGAAGCGCGAAGTGCCCCAGCCGGATTCCTTTGCGGCCTGAATCAGCATCAAAGACTCCGGGATGACGCCGGCACGCTGATTCAGAGTGCTCAGAATCTGATCGATACTCTGACCTTCGGTCTCGACTTCGTATTTGCGCGCCAGTGCTTCGACTCGTTGTCGTTCGCGCCAGGGCAACTCGGCTCCGGTCGCTCGCGTTGCGATGAGTTGCTGCACGATTCGTCGGTCGGCGAGTGCTTGTTCGTTGACTTTGGCGATCATCGGGCTGAGATACTCGAAAAACGCAGCCTTGCGCTCGCCCGCGTCGAGCTCGGTGAAATCCGGTAGTGAAGGTCCCCGCTGGACGAGCGCGAGGA
>JASFSB010000401.1:0-3241 GCA_050114615.1 Gammaproteobacteria bacterium | reverse complement strand
TGCTTTCGTTTTCGTCTGCCGGCTGAGTGCTGGTCGCAGACGTGTCCGTGCGGGTCGCGCCGGAGCGAACCAGCACGGTAATCATCTCGGAGCGCTCGGAAAGGGGCAGGTCGCTGAACGTCACGGTCCCGTCCGGGGAAACCGTTCGGTACATCGCGGCCGTCTGAGCAGCGGCGGAACCGCACAAAAGCAGAGCAATGATGAGGAATCGCATGACAGTCCCCTCGTGTCAACGTCCCCGTTGTACCCTGGACTATGCAGGTCCTCATGTGATGTAGTTCACAATGTCGGGCCAACCGGGTGGAAGAGATGAAAAAGGTATCGTTTTCGATTGCGCTTGCCGGCTTTGCGCTGGCGTTCGCTCATGTCGCTGCTTCGCAGGATGCGCGACTCTTCAATACGGCCGCGCAGAAGCTGATGGCCGGGGAGCGCATCGTTGGTGGCACCGTCACGTCATCGGATCCGGCGATCTATTGCGCGATGGCCAATGCCGGCTACGATTTCCTCTGGATCGAGATGCAGCACAGTCCACTGAGCTATCAGGATGTCGCGCGTATGATCTGGGCGTGCCGCGATGCGCCGGCGATGCCGTTCATGCGCGTTCCGGGCGCAACGGCCGGTGACATCCAGAAGGCCGTCGACATGGGCGTCGTCGGGATCTTTTTGCCGCTGGTCGACTCGGCGCAGGAAATTGCCGATGCCGTCAAGTTCGCGAAGTTTCCGCCGGAGGGCGAACGAAGCCTCGGCGGTGGCCAGTATCGGGCGTTATGGGGCGATGACTATCGGGAAATCGCCAACGACAATATCCTCGTCGTTGCGATGATCGAATCTCCGCTCGGCGTAGAACGCGCCCGGGAAATTGCGGCGGTGCCGGGCGTCGACGGCCTGTTCGCCGCCAGCACCGATCTTGGCAGTTTTTCCGGATTCCGGCAGGGCATGCCCGAGTACGAGGCGATGGTCGATGAAATCATATCGGTGGCGAAGGAGTTCGACCTGTGGCTCGGCGGGCCGCAGGCGTGGATGGATCGCCCCGAATTTTCGATCTTTCAGGCGCCGAGCGACACCGCTTTGCTGCGCATGGGAATAGAGCGCTCGCTGGCAGAGGCTCCCACCGGTGTCGCGGAAATCGAAGGCTCGAACGACTAAATTCGGCGCGTCACTTTCCGGCGGTCTTGCTGCCCTGTACGCCTTTGTACAGCAGGCTGTCCTGCATGCCTTCGGCCAGACACCACTCGGCGAAGTTTTCGGGCGTTTGCTCGAACTCACCCGGTACCCAGCGCTCGTCGACGACATCGGAATCGAAGTCGTATTCGGCGGCACCGCCGGACGGGCATTTGAAATACCAGAAGTAACATGACGAGATCGGGTGGCGCCCCGGGCCGAGCGCTGTTTCCCAGCCGCAGCGCGTCATGTTGAGTCCGCCACCGAACAATTCATGGACACTGCCGAGTTCGAAAGCGGCGTGATGAAAGCCCGACTTGCCGGGTACGTTGAGGATGAACAGGTCGTGGTGATGCCGCGACGATCCGCCGCGCATGAAGTATCCCTTGCCCGGGTAACAGTCACTGACGATGAATCCGAGCTTCTCGATATAGAAGTCGACGACGAGATCGGGCTGATCGGTCATGTACACGGTATGGGTCAGTTCGAGCGGGACGGCGCGGGTATGAAACCTGCCGCGTGTGTTGATTCGGTCCGGCCGTCCCGGCGTATTGAAGTGCAGTTCCGGCGCCACGACTTCGCGGCGCTGGCTGACACGAAAGGCGATGTCGTTGCCGAGCGGGTCGAGCGCGTGCAGTCTGCCGTCGGCATCGATCGCGCCGCGTGTGCCGCCGCTGAGCGTCGTCTCGAGTGCGCCGAGGCTGGCCTCGCTATCGACACCATAAAGCACATGACGCAACGTCGATCCCGATTCTGTCGCTGCCGGTAATCGGGTATCGTCGATCCGCCGAATGATCACGGCAGAACCGTCCTGAGCGCGAAACTCGCAGGGGTCGTGTTCGCAGGGCGTCAGACCGAAGTCCCGCCAGAATTTCACGGACGATTCGACATCCTCCACGCCGTAGGTGATCGCTTCTACGTTAGTAACGCTCATTGCTGCAAATCCTGAATCTCATCTCCAAGCGCGACGCTCTTGATCATCGCATATATGCGGTCATTCACCGACAAGCCGAGCTCACGAACCGAATTCGTGGTTATGAGCGCCTTCAACGACTGATTCTCGATACTGATGCGAATCACCGCGGTGCTCCTGCCGGCAGCGTCGATGGAATCGACAGTGCCCTGAAGAATGTTTCTGATGCTCGTGTCGTCGATTCTCCTTTTCGCGAGCACCACGTCCGTGGCAAAGATTCGCAGCTGGACGGGCTCACCCGTCGATCTTCCTGCCATCGGCAGACGCAGTGTCTGATCGCCGATTGTGAGCTCAGTCAGCGCATCGGATGTTTCGCTGACCGTTGCGGCGAGAATGCTTGCTGTCGGCGAGTCCGGAGATCCGCGATCGTACCGGGCGAAGACCGCAGGCGTGCGCCCGGCAGCCGTGACTTTGCCGTTTTCGAGCAGCACAGTACTTCCCGCCAGGCGCGCGACTTCGCCGGCGTCATGCGTGACGTAGAGCAGAGGCAGTGCGAAGGATTTCGTGATCGCGGCGATATACTCGATCGTTCGATGCCGGCTTTCGCTGTCGAGCGATGAGACGGGCTCATCCATGAGCAGTATTCGCGGCTGTGCGAGCAGCGTGCGTGCGATGGCAACGCGTTGGGTCTCGCCGCCTGACAGGGAATGCGTGTTGCGGTTCAGAAGATCGCCGATATGCAGTTTGTCTACGATTTCTGATTTGTGCAGCTTCGTTTCGGCTCGTGCCGCACGCCGGGCGAGTTCCAGATTTCCGTCGACGCTGAGGTGAGGAAATAATCGCGCATTCTGAAATACGAAGCCTGCTTTGCGCTTGTGCGCCGGGATGACGTTGCCGTTGTCCTGCCAGACTTCCCGGTCCAGGCTGATGAGTCCGTCATCGGCACGTTCCAGTCCCGCAATGGCACGTAAGATCGATGTCTTGCCGGAGCCGCTTGGGCCGAAGATCGCAACGGGTTCGCTGAGATCCAGCGTCTGGTCGATGCGGATATCGAAGCGATCTCTTGTCATGAAAAATCGCAAAGTCAGTGAAGGCGCGGTGGTTCGGGTCATCGTGCAGCGCCGCGCAGAGGATTGTGTCTGTTCGTTGCGAACAGGACCAGAAGGA
>JASFSB010000400.1:0-3244 GCA_050114615.1 Gammaproteobacteria bacterium | reverse complement strand
CCTTTCTGAATCGCGCTCCAGTACTCGCGCGGCACGTTGCCGCCTGTGACCTGAGACTCGAACACGTACCCGGAATTGGCTTCGCCGGGCTCGATCCTGTAATCGATTTTGGCGAACTGGCCGGAACCTCCGGTCTGTTTCTTGTGTGTGTAGCTGTCATCCACCGGAATCGTGATCGTTTCGCGATAAGCGACCTGCGGTTTCCCGACGTTGACCTCGACACCGTGTGTGCGCTTGAGAATGTCGACCTTGATATCGAGGTGAAGCTCACCCATACCCTGAATGACAGTCTCGCCGGACTCCTCATCGGTCGAGACACGGAACGAAGGATCCTCCTGGATCATCTTGTTCAGTGCGACACCCATCTTCTCGGTTCCTGCCTTGTCTTTCGGCGCAATCGCGACAGAGATGACAGGATCAGGAAACACCATCGGCTCGAGTGTGGCCGGATTCTTCGGATCGGCCAGCGTGTGGCCGGTTCGCGTGTTCTTCATGCCGAGCAGTGCCACAATGTCGCCCGCCTGAGCCTTGTCGAGCTCGGCACGCGAATCTGCGTGCATCTCGACGATGCGGCCGATGCGCTCGGTCTTGCCGGTGAAGGTATTCAGAACGGTATCACCTTTGCTGATTCGCCCTGAATATATTCGCGTAAAGGTGAGTGCGCCGAAGCGGTCATCCATGATCTTGAATGCAAGCGCGCGCAGCGGCTTGTTCGGATCGACGATGGCTTTGCCGCCGGTCTCATTGCCTTCGAGATCGATTTCCGGCTGCGGCTCGACCTCAGTCGGATTCGGCAGGTAATCCACGACGGCATTGAGAACGAGCTGAATGCCTTTGTTCTTGAAAGCCGATCCGCAATACGTCGGAAAGAACGAAAGGTTGATCGTGCCCTTGCGGATGCACTTCTTCAGGTCATCGATACTCGGCTCGTTGCCTTCGAGGTAGGCTTCGAGCAGATCATCGTCCTGCTCGACTGCCGCTTCGATCAGCGCCTCGCGATATTCCTCGACTTTGTCGACCATGTCGGCCGGCACGTCCTTGATTTCGTAGTTGGTCGGATCGCCTGAATCGTCCCAGACCCACGCCTTACGCGTCAGCAGATCGACGACGCCAACGAAATTCTCTTCCGTACCGATCGGCAGCGTCATGACGAGCGGATTCGCCGCGAGCACGTCCTTGATCTGCTTGACGACGCGGTAGAAGTCCGCACCGAGGCGATCGAGCTTGTTGACGAATATCAGTCGCGCAACACGTGAATCGTTGGCGTAGCGCCAGTTGGTCTCCGATTGCGGTTCGACGCCGCCGGAACCGCAGAACACGCCCACACCGCCGTCGAGCACTTTCAGTGAACGGTAGACCTCGATCGTGAAATCCACGTGGCCTGGCGTGTCGATTATGTTCAATCGATGATCGTTCCAGAAACAGCTCGTTGCGGCCGACTGAATCGTGATGCCGCGCTCCTGCTCCTGATCCATGAAGTCGGTCGTCGCTGCACCATCGTGCACTTCGCCGATCTTGTGAATCTTGCCCGTCAGTTTCAGGATGCGCTCGGTCGTGGTCGTCTTGCCGGCATCCACATGGGCGAAAATACCGATGTTTCGATATGCAGTCAGGTCAGTCATAACCGTTGTCTCGTTGCGAATGGGGTTCGGCGATGAGGCGCCGCTCCCTGGCCATTGATAGAAAGCTTTAATTCCAGGCAGTCCGATTGCGGAGCCGAATCGGAGCCGGCCGCACAATACTCTCGGTCTGCAGCCGATATTGGGCGCGAAGCATAGCAGGAGATGCGAAGCGCAGCCAGCGTTAGCCCGGGCAGCCGGCCGCCGTTACCGGCGCGTGAGATCCAGCGGTTCTGCGGGATCGGCGCCGGCTGTGCGCCTATAAGGCGCTCAGTCGAACCACTTCCAGATCATCCACCAGGCGTCGGGAGCCGCGGCCGCCTCGTCGCCGGGCTCCGGAATGCCGTCGCGATAGGTACGATCCTCGCACGGCGCGGTGCCCGCGTACGGCAGATCACTCAGCAGCACGACATCACGCCCGGTGTATTGCCCGACGAAATGCGCCGGATCCTCAGCCATGTACTCGCGCGTAATGCTGCGCGCGTCCTCGTCGAGCGTGAAACGCTCCACGACGTGCAGCCCCTCGCCATGCGGCAGACGTGAATCAACGGTAATCATCCCTGGCGCGAAGCCGACCGTGTCGACGACGAGCACATCGCCTTCCCAGCGCCCGATCGAATGGCCTTCGACGCTCGGCGCAATGTCGGCAGGATGATTCGCCATGTCGAGATGAATCGTGCGATCGAGACCCATCGAGCCATAAATCAGGCGGACGGTCGTATCGGTCTGTTCGATTCGGTTGACCTCCTGCTCGAAGGTCCAGTCGAAAATGATGCTCGTCGGCGCACAGCGAAATCGCGGGTTGTCCGTAGTGGTCAGATCGAGCCCGGCCATGATGCTCCGGCCCGCCTCGGTCAGAGGCAGCGCGCTGCTGCGATCGTTCCAGTACGTTGCAACCGGGTCCTCCTCGAACGACAGATCGGTGCCGCGGGCGCCGGGAAAGCCCTGCCCGCCGCCGGGCACCTCACCGGCTGCATACTCATCGGCCATGCTGATCGGCACGAGCGTGCCGGCCTGGCCACGGCGGTCCGTCATGACCCGCTGCTCCGGGGCCCAGTCGCCGGCGAGATTCGGATCACCGTTAGCACGCCGTGGCGCACGGGGCCGATCGCTGAGCCGCGGTGCGGTTTCGATCTGCCCGTAGCGATCGACGGACCTGCCGTCGGGAAAAAAGACGGTGCCGGTGTAGCAGGTCGTCGGATCTCTACGATCGGGTGAGCCGGTGATCCGTATGCGCATGCCTTCCGGAAACATGTCTTCGCGCCAGCCCGACCGACGCAGAACGCTGGCGCCGCGCAGCTCGCAGCGCCAGGGCGTCACGGTTCCATCCGCTTCGGTCACGTCGATATAGACCCAGGAGTGTGGATTGATGAAATCGACATCCGTGACGACGCCGACAACTTCGATATCCAGATTGAGATTGAAATTGGCGATGCCGTGATGGCCGGCGGCCGTACCGGCGAAACTCAGCGCGGCGACCGCAACGATGCTTTGGGTATTCCTGCAGGCGGCGATCATCAATTTATCCTCTGCCTCTGGCGGTCAGGCAATTAAATCTAACCCATTATGGTGCAGCCTGACCAACTTCCTACCACTGGCTGCGCGTTTCTGGTGCACGGCTGCGG
>JASFSB010000399.1:0-3262 GCA_050114615.1 Gammaproteobacteria bacterium | reverse complement strand
GATCAGCTCGATGCCGGCTTCCGCATTCATTTGACGCAGATCGTTCTCGAGCACGCCCCGGTCGATCTGATACGAATGCACTTCCGGAAATTTGCTCAGTCCGAACTCCGCACGATCTTCGACAGGTCCCTGAGAGTCGCCGAAGAAGTAGCGCAGACCGCACTTGAACAGGTGCTTCGTTTCGAAGTATTCAGCGAGACCCAGTTGCGCGCCGAGGTAGTTCGCGCCGGTTTCGACGCTGGACTCGCCGACTTTCAGGGCGGCGACCGGCAATGGGCGTGCCTGTCGATCGATCAGCAGGATCGAGGACTCGGGCATTTTGCGATTGATCTGGCGGGCCAGGGTTTGTCCGGCCAGTCCCCCGCCACAGATGATTACGTCATATCTATCAGACACAGCATTCCCTTTGTAGTTGTCGTGCGATTCATTGGGGAATTCATTCAGGAGTCGCCGCAGTTTGCTATTAACAATGTGTCGCGACAAGGACACGTGTCACAGTTTTTTATCGTGACCGCGGGCGAGCAGGTTCAGTGCTGTCCGGCATGGGTTCCGCTGCGGCGACGGAACTCCCGCGGTGTCATTCTCATGCTGCGCCTGAAAAAGCGGGTGAAGTACGAGGCATCCGGAAACCCGAGAGCCGCTGCAACGTCGGCGATCGATTTGTCCGTATACGCGAGCTCACGGCGCGCCGCCAGCAGTATCCGCGCCTGAATCAGGCGTTTCGCCGACGTGCCGCCGTGCCGGTGGCAAACTGCGTTGAGGTGCGAGGGCGAAACTCCGAGGGCGTGTGCGTATTCATTGACGTTCCAGTGTTCTCTGTGGTGTTCGTCAACGAGCTTCGAGAACCGGCTGAAGTGAATACTGCCGCGACTCGCTGGCTTCGAGGTCCTGAACTCCCCCGAGGTATGGCGTGCGATCCACACGGCCAGTGCTCTGACGAGACTCTCGAGCGCGGCCTCCTGGAATTGCGCTTCGCCGCTGTACTCGGACTGAATGCGTCGAAAGAGCATGTCCAGATAACGGGCATCGTCGCCGGCCTGCAATACCGTTGCGTGACGAAAGGCATCGTTGCTGAGACCGAGACTGCTGCGCAGCTCCTGCGTCAGTGCTGATGCGATCGATAGCGCATATCCTTCCGATGCATGGCTCCATTGAAACTCGTGAACGCAGCGCTCCGGTATGACGGCAATACACGGCGCATTCAGCGCGAGCGCGTCCGTATCGAAGCGGGCTAAGCCATGGCCTTCCGATAGCCAGAACAGTTGCAGAAGGTTACTGTGACGATGGGGCCGGATCTTCCATGCGTGCAGGCGGCTGCGTTCGATGAGCGGCTCACTGTGCAGCAAAGCTGCAGTGGACCACTCGTCGGTCTCGCCATAAAAGGCGACCGTCGGTATGTCGAATCGTGTGGTGTCGTGCTGCGGGGCCAATGTTCTTCCCAGCGGATCAAATAGTTGAAAAATACCATTATTGGCCGGATTTTTCCCTTAATTTCGACCATAAATCGTGGGAAAGTGATATTTAATTGAAGGGGGTACGCCGATGAGCTGGAACGCGCATGCCTACGACGACATTCCCGGTACGTACGTGTTCGACGGCAAAACGAGCCATTCGTCGTATGGACTGAACAAGCTGCTGTTCTCGTTCAACCACGAGGAGAATCGCCAGGCCTTTGCCGAGGACCCGGGTGGCTATGCCGAAAAGTATGGTCTGAGTGAGGAACAAAAGGCTGCATTGCTGAGCAATGACTTTCTGGGCCTGTTGCGGCTCGGCGCAAACATCTACTACCTGGCGAAGCTCGCCGTGCCACGCGGATTTTCGGTGCAGGACGCCGGTGCAGCCTTTCAGGGCATCACCAGGGATGAGTTCCAGGCCAAGCTCGATGCCAGGGCGGAAGGCCTGATCGATAAGCTCGAAGCGAGAGGTTTCTGGAATGGCTAGAATCGTCGGCGGAGTCACGACTTCACACATTCCGGCCATCGGCAATGCGATGACCGACAAGCGCGAAGGTAATCCATATTGGAAGCGCTTTTTCGATGGCTACGAGCCGGTAAAGGAATGGCTCGCTGAAGTCGATCCGGATATCGCTATCGTCGTATACAACGACCACGGGCTGAATTTCTTTCTCAACAATGTGCCGACCTTTGCGCTGGGATGTGCCGACCGCTACGAGAACGCCGACGAAGGCTGGGGCCTGCAGACACTCGCGAGCTTTGAAGGCGACGCAGAGTTCTCATGGCACCTGGCGGAATCGATCATTAACCAGGACTTCGATCTCGCGACCTGTCAGGAGATGCTTGTCGATCATGGATTCATTGTGCCGATGGCACTGATGTGGCGGCATTTGCCGGAGTGGCCGGTCAAGGGTATTCCGTTTGCGGTGAATACCGTACAGCATCCGATTCCCAGCGCGCGCCGCTGTTACATGCTCGGCAAGGCCCTGCGCAGGGCTATCGAGTCTTATCCGGAGGATCTCAAGGTCGTCATCTTCGGAACAGGCGGCATGTCGCATCAGCTGCAGGGTGAACGCGCCGGTCACATAGACGTCGAGTATGACCTTCAGTGCATGGAAAGCGTGATCAACGACCCCGACTGGCTCGCCTCGCAGAGCACGTCGGAGATTATCGAGCGAGCCGGCACGGAAGGGGTCGAGGTCATCATGTGGCTCGTCATGCGTGGGGCGCTTCACGCCAACGTCGATGTCGTGCACAAGCACTATCACGTCCCGATATCGAACACGGGCGCCGGCGTGCTCGTGCTGGAAAACTCGCACGACTAGCAGACTGCGCCCGCGCGCCAATGCCGGCACCGGTCCTGGCCGCCCGGAGCGTGCTATCCGCTGACCGACAGATCGCCGGAATTGGCTGCGCGCACCAGATAATCTGCGGCGCGAAACGCCAGCGCCTGAATCGTCATCGTCGGATGATTTCGCCCGCCGGTCACGAGATTACTTCCGTCGACGACGAAAAGATTCGGCACATCGTGAGCGCGATGGTACTTGTTTACAACGGAGGTGTTCGGGTCGTTACCCATTCGGCAGGTGCCGCGATTGTGTGCACCGCCGGTCGCATCGCGTATGGGGCCGGCCCAGACTTTCGTCGCGCCGGCTGCCTCGAGCACTTCGATCGACTTTTCCCTGAAGAATTCCATCGCTTTGATATCGTCCGGGTGGCTCTGAGAGGTGATGCGCATGGCTGGCAGCCCCCAGGCATCCGTGACCTCAGGATCGAGGTCGACGCGATTGCTCTCCAGCGGGAGCTGC
>JASFSB010000398.1:0-3265 GCA_050114615.1 Gammaproteobacteria bacterium | reverse complement strand
CTCGGTGCCCTGCAGGATCTGAAACGGGTAAGGCATATAGGTAGCCCGTGGCACGCCGGGCATGAAGCAGCGAATCTCCGGATCGCGTTCGAGCCAGTTCGCCGCGTTTTCTTCGCGGCGCTCGGCTGCCCAGGGCTGATACGGGATTTCACCGCCGACGACAACACTCTCGCCGCCAGGCACACCACCGACGGCACCGAGCGCACGTACCTGAGGCGCCGGCAGCTCGACCGGCGTCGCCCGGCCAAGGCCGGGCGGCTCGTTGCGCGGCGGCGCGGCAAGCCGTGCCAGCGCCGGGCGCGCGGGATGGGCTTCGAGATCGTAATGCGCTGTGTTGAGCGCCTGCCACAGGCCGCTGAGATCGGGGTGACCGTCGGGCGTGCGGGCGATCTGCGGGCTCTGCGCCTGCAGTGCGCCGGATGCCCCGGCGAGTACCGTCCCGAAGATCCCCGCGATCACGACAGTGAGGCCGCACCGGTGTGTCCCCATTTCGCGTTTCCCCCATTGCGTCATGCCAAGCTTACCCGAGTCGTTCGCTCGCGTGGGCCGGCAACTGAGTCCGGGAGAGTCCGCGCGGCTGCAGGATGCGGACCAGGCGGCCGCAGACGAGCAGGACGTCGCACCACTGCGTGAGACTCATTCCTGCGTCGGTGCTGACTCGCCGAGTGCAACGCTGCAGTCCGTCGAGATTGACACGACACGCGGCCTGTCAGCACGGCAACGACGAGATTGCCTGCGATGACGAATTGCGGATTCCAGGTTCGAGTGCGTACGAAAAAGCCGCAACTCGTTGGCGCTATCGAGTCATGTTAGCCTCGCAGCTGGTTGCAGGGAACACGCAGTGAACATCTCGGACACAGGCGATCAGCACGGAGAAGTGGTTGCTGTCAAAGGCAACGTCGTTGACGTCAGGTTCGCGCCCGCGCTCCCGGCTCGTAATCGAAAACTCATGATCGGCGGCAAGCTGCGCGTCGTTCTCGAGGTGCAAACCCACATCAGCGACTCGATCGTGCGCTGCATCGCGCTGAACCCGACGCGTGGCGTGGCGCGCGGCGATGCCGTCCTGGACGCCGGCACGAGCCTGACGGTTCCGGTGGGCCGCGGTCTGCTCGGCCGCATGCTCAATGTCTTCGGGGACCCCATCGACGGCGGCGGACCGATCGAGGCACGCGAGCACTGGCCGATCCACCGACCGACGATGCCGCTGGCCGACCGTACGACGAGCACCGAGGTCTTCGAGACCGGTATCAAGGCTATCGATCTGCTCGCCCCGCTGGAGCGCGGCGGCAAGGCCGGGATGTTCGGTGGCGCCGGTGTCGGCAAGACGGTGCTGATCAACGAGATCATTCACAACATGGCCGAGCACTACGAAGGCGTGAGCCTGTTCTGCGGCATCGGAGAACGGATGCGCGAAGCGGAGGAGATGTATCACGCCATGCGGGAGTCGGGCGTCCTGGAGTCGGCGGTGCTGATCTACGGGCAGATGAACGAGCCGCCCGGTGCGCGGTTTCGCGTAGGACATGCAGCGCTGACCGTGGCCGAGTACTTCCGTGACGTGGCGAAGCTCGACGTGCTGCTGCTCATCGACAACGTATTTCGATTCGTGCAATCCGGCACGGAGGTTTCCGGCCTGATGGGCCGGATTCCGTCCCGCGTGGGCTATCAGCCCACACTGGCTACCGAGCTCGCGGCGCTCGAAGAACGAATCTGCAGCTCGCACAATGCCAGCATCACCTCGGTGCAGGCGGTCTACGTGCCAGCCGACGACCTGACGGACCCATCGGCCACTCACATCTTCGCCCACCTTTCGGCATCGATCGTGCTGTCGCGAAAGCGAGCGAGCCAGGGACTCTATCCTGCAATCGATCCGCTACAGACCGAATCGAAAATGCTGACGCCGGGCATTGTCGGCAAGCGGCACTACCGCGTGGCGCAGCGTGTGCGCAGCACGCTGGCGGAGTACGAGGAGCTGAAGGACATCATCTCCATGCTCGGTATGGAGGAGCTCTCGCGTCAGGACCGGGCCACCGTTGGTAAGGCCCGCCGTCTGGAGCGCTTTCTGACGCAACCGTTCATCACAACGGCTCAGTTCACGGGAACGCAGGGGAAGCGGGTCCCGATGCAGGACACCGTCGATGGCTGCGAGCGGATTCTCGCGGGCGAGTTCTCCGATGTTCGCGAGCAATCTCTGTACATGATCGGCCCTGTTGACGAGGCGCTGGGCAAAGGCGGGGGACATGAATAGTGCCGGCACGTCCATGCGTGGAAACATGCGGCTGCAGGTGCTGCTGCCGACGGAAGTGCTGGTTGATGAGGAAACGACCAAAGTGATCGCCGAAGCAGAGAACGGTGCATTCTGTCTGCTGCCCCGGCATATCGACTTCGTTGCTGCGCTTGTACCCGGCTTGCTGTGCTTTTGTGATCGGGAGGGAACGGAACGCTATGCTGCGATCGACGAGGGAATCCTCATTAAGTGCGGACACGACGTATCGGTCTCGACGCTGAACGGTGTGCGCGGCACCAACCTCGTGGAACTCTCCGCGCTGGTCGACGATCGCTTTCTCGCGCTCGACGAGCACGCGCGCAAAGCGCGTACGGCGCTCGCACGACTCGAAGCCGGCACGCTGCGCGGCTTTCTCGAGCTGCAGGAACGCTTCCATGGTTGAGCCGCAGCAACGCAAGTCGATGAAGCGCAGGCAGCGACTCGGCGAAACCATAAGCCAGCAGGCCGAGCGCAAGCTCCGTGCCCGCGAGGAGAACCGGCGCACGGCCTGGTTCGGCCTCGGCACTTTCGGACTCGTAGGATGGTCCGTGGCGATACCGACGCTGCTCGGCACGGCGCTCGGCGTCTGGCTCGACGGGCGCTGGCCCGGACAGGTCTCCTGGACGCTGACCTTCCTGATCATCGGCGTCGCGCTCGGCTGCCTGAACGCGTGGTACTGGATCAACGAGGAGAGCAACCGTGACTGACGCCGGAAGCACAGCGGCGATTGGTGCCATGCGTGTCGCCGCAAGGTCGGTACGTGCATGATGAGCGTGATCGAGACTCTCTGGCTTCTGGTGTCGTTCGCGGCAGGTGGACTGCTCGGTCTCGTCGTTTTCGTTGGGCTATGGCTCACGGTCCGGGAACTCGATCGGACCCGTCGTCCTGCTCTGCGCATGCTGGGCAGCCAGGTGCTGCGTCTCGGTCTCGTCCTCGGCGTGTTATATCTCATCATTGTCTACGGAGGCTGGCAGCATCTGCTGGCCGCCCTCCTCGGCTTTA
>JASFSB010000397.1:0-3271 GCA_050114615.1 Gammaproteobacteria bacterium | reverse complement strand
GCGCTCGGGGAGCTTGTCGATCATCTGGCGGAGATATTGCGCGCCGCCATCGATACTTTGTACCGGATCCTCGCGGTCGGTGACGTTGACGGACGACGCGGCAAGTTCGGTCAGCATCATCAGACCGCGCACACCGGTCGGCGACACGGCATCGGCTCGCCAGTGTGATTCCTGATACGCGATTGCCGCGAGCAGGCGCCAGTCGAAGCCACTCCTGGTGCCGGTGACCTCGAACTGCTGCTGGTACTCTGGCAGGCGCGATTTGCTGTGACGCACGAAGGCTCGCGAACCGACATAATCGAAATGTTTCGCAGCCGAATAGTATTTGTCGGTTATCTTCTGCAGCGCTCCGGATGCCGTTATCTCGGCGAAGTACGCCGACACGGCTTCGCGCAGATCGTTGGCTGCGTTGGGCAGCGCCCATGCAATCGGTTTGGCATCGCTCAGACTGAATGCTGCGCGTGCTTCGGGGTGATACTGGCGAAGGATCGCGAAAAGGTTCGAGTCGACGACCGTATAGTCAAATTCACCCTCGGAGACTCTGCGGACGAGATCTTCCACCGTTGCATCGTCATGTTCGCTCCAGCTGAGCGCCGGCAAGCTGCGGCGCAGGGCGCGCAGCGATGCGGCGTAATCCGAATCGGCGATGATCGCAATCGATGCACCGATCAGATCTTCCGGTCCTCGCGGCCGGCGATTACCGCGTCGGTACACAATCTGTTGCTGACTTTCCTGATAGCTCGGCCCGAGCTCGACCTTGTCGTGTGTGAAGTCGGAATCCACCGCAAGTCCCGTCGCTGCGATATGGGCGTGACCGTCCAGCAGAGATGGCACGATCTGCCAGGGTTGTTCGGCTGTTATCACGCTGAGCGACACGCCGAGCTTTCGGGCGAATCCGCGCGCGAGCTCATACTCGATTCCCTGTGGCTGGCCAGGACCGAAGTAGTATGTCGTCGGCGAGTTGCGCGTCACGAACCTCAGCTCCCCCTGCTCGAGGATACGCTCGAGCACCGAGGGTGCTGGTGTACAGGTGCACAACGTCGACGCGATGAAGACGAACAGAACAGCTCGCACGGATCGGATCTCGGGCGTCGGATGCCGCGTATTATACGTCATTGACGCCGGTGTGCGACTCGCAATGAGCGGCGCCGGCGTTTTCGCTATAGTTTTCCTTCCGGCGCCGCGGCGCCCCGCCGGCCAGATTGAGCCAGGTCTGTTATTTGCTGATGTTAGAGGAACTTACAGCGATCCATCCGATCGTCTTACCGGCGCTGTCACTGGCGCTACTCCTGGTAGCGGCGCTAATAGCTGACCTGGTAATCAAGCGCGTCCTGCTGGTCTTGTTGTCGCGCATCATTCATCGCAATGAGCTCGCCTGGGACGACGAACTGGAGCGTTTCAATGTCTACGGTCGCGTCGCGCAGGCCGTTCCGGCGCTGATTATTTTTCTCGGTATCGACCTGATACCCGAGCTGAATCCTCAGTTTGCACAGTTACTGAAGAATCTGGCGCTGAGCTATCTCGTGCTCGTAGTCACGATTTCGCTGAGCGCTGTATTGAGTGCCGGTAACGCAATTTACGAGCGGCAGCCGAGCGCAAAGGATCGGCCCCTTCGCGGCTTCGTTCAGTTGCTGCAAATCGTCGTCTATGTGATCGGCACCGTTTTCATCATCTCTGCGCTGATCGATCGTTCTCCGCTGCTGCTTCTCAGCGGATTCGGCGCGATGACTGCCGTGTTGCTGCTGCTGTTCAAGGACACGATACTCGGGCTCGTCGCAAGCGTGCAGCTCAACGCCAATGACATGGTGCGCGTCGGCGACTGGATCGAAATGCCGAAGTTCGGCGCTGACGGCGACGTGATCGAGGTCAATCTGCATACGGTCAAGGTGCAGAATTTCGATCGAACGATCACCACGATTCCCACGCATGCACTGATTTCGGACTCATTCAGGAACTGGCGGGGAATGACAGAGTCCGGCGGCCGGCGCATCAAGCGGGCGTTGCTGATCGATCAAAACGCGATTCGCTTCCTGAGTGATGATGAAGTCGCCGGTTTCGATCGTTTCGATTTGCTGCGTGACTATCTGTCGTCCAAACGTGAAGAACTGGCGGCAGCACTTGCGCACGTCGACGAAGCGGCGGCACAGGAGAGCGCCGTCAACAGACGCCGCCTCACGAATATCGGCACTTTTCGCGCCTACGTATCCGCCTACCTGAAGAATCATCCGGCGATCAATGCGGACGCAACGACGATGGTCAGACAATTGCCGCCCCGACCGCAGGGCCTGCCGCTGGAAATCTACTGCTTTACGAAGACGACGCAGTGGCTTCCGTATGAAGACGTCCAGTCCGACGTCTTCGACCACATCATTGCGATTACACACGAGTTCGGCCTGCGCCTGTTTCAGGAGCCCGCCGGCGCCGATCTCAGCGGCCTGCTGCAACATGGCGATTAGACGGGCTCGACAACTGTCCGGAGTATTCAAACCATGAAAGCGATTTCGACCGTGCTTATCCGGGACCGCGTATATGCCATTGTTCTGGCAGCCGCGCTGAGCTGTGCCGGAGCATCGGCTCCGGCTCAGCAATCACAGCAACAGCGTCAATTCACATTTAGCTGGCAGTTCACGCCGGGCAACGCGATGGCGCCACGCGGCGGTAGCTCACGTGGTGCGCCGGTCAATCTCACGAAAGCACCGTCTGCCCAGTGGCGCTACCTGCGTGAGCCCGGCGCATCCAAATTCGAGCGCGACAGGCGCGCGATTCTCGCAATGGCGGGCGATTATCGAACGAGCTTCGATTTCATCGAGACGGTTGGCTTCGATGCGGGCTTCGAACCGGCGCGTCCGTATCAGTCATGGGGCACGGAACGGATCTACGTCGTAGAGGATTCGGGCCGCCGCATCGTTCTGCAGCACGTCATGGCGATGTTCGTTCGTAGCGACGACGATGAGATTCTCGGTCCGTTCGTCCAGAAGCACTGGCGCCAGGAGTGGGTTTTCGAGCCCGAGCAGCTGCACGTATACGCCGGTGGCGGCCACTGGCGTCGTATCAGTTCTCCGCGCACGCAGGGCCACTGGTCACAAACGGTGTTTCAGGTCGATGACTCCCCGCGCTATGCGGCGGTCGGTGAATGGGAGCACAACGGCAGCTTCTCCGCGTGGCAGAGCAGCGAGACCTGGCGGCCGCTGCCGAGGCGCGAGTCCAGCGTACGAGACGATTACTCGATCCTGACGGGCACGAATCGACATACGATTCTGCCGAACGGCTG